>USJD01000019.1 GCA_900554835.1 uncultured Prevotella sp.
TATAGTTGAGCTTATCCTGCGGTTTGGCATCGGTAGCACCTTCCATGAAGCGGAAATGCTCCACAGCAAGTTCACCAGCCTCCGGAATATCCTGATATACATGGATGAGTGAGTCGATGGTTCTGAGATACTTCGATTTCTTTACCTCTCTTACATCATCCTGACGGTATTTCTCAATAAGCTTGTAGGCACAGAGACAAGCCGCACCCCGATTTCCCACCTTATTATAATAGGTGTACATCAGACGGTACGAAGCCTTGCAGTCTGCCTCAAAACCGATGAGATGAAGCAAATCATTCTTGAAGGAACTTCCATCCACCCCTTTCAGGGTCAGCGGCACATACTCCGTAGAAGTATGCTTGGCAAGAAGTTCAGGATGCGCCATCGCTTTCTTGAAGAACTCCTGGCTCTTCTTCATGTTCACCTTTCGCTGGCTTTGATAATAAGAAGCATCCTCCCTTTGTTCCAAAGAAGTCTCATCCACCTCTATTCCGTAAGGATTATCATGATACACCTTGCCGAGCACAGCATATCTCACCGCTTTCAGCATCGGGTCTTTCGTCTTCAAAACTTCAGCCTCCATCCGCTTCACATTCGGTGTCAGCGAGTCTGCCGAAATCTCTTTCCAGAGCATCATCTGCCTCATCTCTGCCGCTAATAGTTGCCCGTAGTCTTTCGCCGCAGTGGCCTTGGAGATGATTTTCTGCATCACCCCAATCTCGCTCTTAGGCTGGTCCTTCTGAGCGATGATGTCAGCTTGCTTCCACAAGTTGTCATAAGTTTGAGCCGTAGTTTGCATCATGGCAAACACAACTATGATAAGTGTTATAATGTTTCTTTTCATAAGCCAAGTGCACATTATGTTAACAATTGTCAGTTTTCTAACCTATTTTAATTGCAAAAATACAAAAAATATCCGTTATCTAACCTTATAACTGAAAGTTTTTGCTATCTTTGCACCAAAATAATGTTATTTACTAAATTAAACATTCATTAATATAACACTAAATTAAGTAATAAGAATACAGAATCAACACTTTAAAACAAAAATAAACAACAATATAAATACTAAAAAGACAATGGCAGAGAAAAAGTATGGTCATTTTGATGACGCCAATCGCGAGTACGTGATTACAGACCCTAAGACCCCATGGCCTTGGATTAACTATTTGGGCAACGAGGATTTCTTCTCGCTCATCTCCAATACAGCAGGTGGTTATTCTTTCTATAAGGATGCCAAGTTCCGTCGCATCACCCGTTATCGCTACAATGGGGTTCCGATGGATAATGGCGGACGTTACTTCTACATCAAGGAGGGCGATACAGTCTGGAATCCTGGTTGGAAACCTTGTAAGACCCCACTCGACAGCTACGAGTGCCGCCATGGTATGAATTATACCCGTATTACGAGTAGCAAGAATGGTGTGGAGGCAAGTGTACTCTTCTTCGTTCCTCTCCACACTTGGGCTGAGGTGCAGAAGATGACGC
This sequence comes from uncultured Prevotella sp., assembly GCA_900554835.1. Lineage (GTDB taxonomy): Bacteria > Bacteroidota > Bacteroidia > Bacteroidales > Bacteroidaceae > Prevotella. The sequence continues at coordinate 1,489 of USJD01000019.1, forward strand.
TCAAAAATAATTCCAAAGAAGTGAAATCTCTCAAGGTATTCTCATTTGCAGAATGGTGCTTGTGGAATGCAGCCACTGACATGGAAAATTTCCAGCGCAATTTCTCTACAGGAGAAGTTGAGGTAGAAGGCTCTACGATCTACCACAAGACGGAATATCGCGAACGCAGAAATCATTATGCTTTCTATACTGTCAATACCGACATTCAGGGTTATGATACCGACCGCGAAAGCTTTATCGGTCTCTACAATGAGTTTGCAGACCCAGAAGCAGTCATGGAAGGAAAACCTCGCAACAGTTTCGCTCATGGCTGGAGTCCTATCGCATCACATTATATCGAAGTTACCCTGCAACCGGGAGAAAGTCGCGACCTGATCTTCCTCTTGGGATACGTGGAGAACGAACAGGACAAGAAATTCGTAGCAAAGAAAGTGATCAATAAGGAAAAGGCACACGAACTGATGGCTAAGTTTGACACCACCGAAAAAGTAGATGCTGCCTTCAGAGAGCTCAACAGCTATTGGGATAACCTGCTCAATATCTTCACCGTAAAGAGCGGTAACGACAAACTCGACCGTATGGTAAACATCTGGAACCAGTACCAGTGCATGATTACCTTCTGCATGTCCCGTTCGGCAAGCTTCTTTGAGAGTGGTATCGGCCGAGGCATGGGTTTCCGTGATTCCAATCAGGACCTGGTAGGCTTCGTTCATCAGATACCTACTCGTGCCCGTCAGCGCATCATCGACATTGCCAGCACCCAGTTCCCTGATGGTGGCTGCTATCATCAATATCAGCCTTTGACCAAACGAGGCAATAATGATATCGGTGGTGGTTTCAACGACGATCCTTGCTGGCTGATTTTCGGTACAGTAGCATATATCAAGGAGACTGGTGATTTCTCTATTCTTTCAGAGCAGGTACCTTTCGACAACCAGCCTGGTAGCGAAGTAAGTCTCTTCGAACACTTGAAGATCAGCATGAATCATGTTATCAACAATCTCGGTCCTCACAAGTTGCCACTCATCGGAAGAGCTGACTGGAACGACTGTCTCAACCTCAACTGCTTCTCTTGGGATCCAAACGAGAGTTTCCAGACTACAGAGAATAAGGGTGAAGGTTCCAAGGCAGAGAGTCTGATGATTGCCGGCCTGTTTGTTGTAACAGGCAAGGACTACGTTGCTCTCTGCAAGCAACTCGCCAAGGAAGCAGCCAACTGTCATAAGGGCTCGATAGCAGGACTCGCAGAGGAAGATTATCTTGCAGAAGCAGAGCGCATGCAGAAAGAAGTGGATGCCATGACCGAAGCCGTAAAACAGCATGGTTGGGATGGAGAGTGGTTCCTCCGTGCCTATGATTTCTTCGGAAACAAGATAGGTAGCGACGAGAATGAGGAAGGCAAGATTTTCATCGAGAGCCAGGGCTGGTGTACGATGGCAGGTATCGGTCTGGAAGACGGACTCTGCGATAAGGCTTTGGATAGTGCCAAGGAGCGATTGGAATGTGAGCATGGTATGGTGCTCAACAACCCTGCCTATACAACCTATCATGTAGAGATGGGCGAGATTTCCTCTTATCCGGAGGGTTACAAGGAAAATGCCGGAATTTTCTGCCACAACAATCCATGGGTTATCATTGGCGAAACGGTAGCCGGACGTGGCAGCGATGCCTGGAAGCACTACACCAAGATACTTCCAAGTTATGTAGAGGAGAAATATCAGACCTTGCACAAGGTGGAACCATACGTAAACTGCCAGATGGTAGCTGGTAAGGATGCTGCCAAACCTGGCGAGGGCAAGAACTCATGGTTGACGGGTACAGCCGCATGGATGTGGTACACCGTGAGCGAGTTCATCCTGGGCATCAAACCAGACTACGAGGGCTTGAATATCGACCCTTGCCTGCCAAGCACAGCCAAGGAGTATGAGGTAACCCGCAAGTTCCGTGGCGGCGAGTATCATATCACCGTGAAAAACCCAGAGGGCAAGGAGAAGGGAGTGAAGCAAATCATCGTAGATGGCAAACCTATTGAGGGCTGCGTCATCCCTTGTCAAGCAGGCAAGCACGAGGTAATCGTGGCGATGTAATTTGCCCAAAACTCATAAATACATATAAAATCGGCAAAATAAGCAAACGTTTATTTTGCCGATTTTCTTATTTTTTATACCTTTGCGACAAATTAGAAATAAAAAATGAGATGAAGAAGATATTATACTTTGTAGCAGCCCTAACTGCCACCGCCTTTATCACAACAACAAATACAAGTTGCAAGTATGCTCCCGACCAGCATAATGACGACACGGTAGCTGCCAGCGAATTTTATCCAGAGGACACAACTGCCGCTCATGCCAAGAAGATGGCGAAGATAGCAGCCATAAAAGCAAGCAAGGATAGTGTAGGCGTATATTATGTAGGAAGCGGTTCCACCAAAGACCAGATTCAGCTTGTCTCCTACCCTTCCCGTCGTGACACCTTATTATATAGTAAGACCCGGCACGTAAAAGTAAAGGGAAGTGCAGACATCGACCACGTGGTTCGTGTGGATTTCTATCTGCTTAATGGCAAGGATTCGCTTGTGAAATACGTGGAGGAAGTGGATTTGAAGGAGCATCTCTAAGAGATAGCTTCATCGTTCTCTGCACCGTAAATCTCTTTACATTTATTACACCCTTTACACCCTTACACCATCTGATTCCCTATAAACACACAGGGGATTCCAACAGAATGATGAAGGGTGAAGAGTTTTATGCGTATCCAATTTCAAAAATTGAGCAACACGCTGCAAGTAGGAACTCTGCAATTCTATGTCTCTTGAACCATTCTGATGACATAACATCCCATACATACGCTATTACAGCTGTGTCAATTATTCTTCATCATTTTCATATCCTTGATCATTTTCTTCACTTGGAGTACCCTCATCATCACCATCATTAGAATATTCCTCTTCTTGTTCTTGCTGAGTTTCCTCTATATTTTCTTCTTGAACTGAGTCTACATCATTAGTTTCTCTTTCATCACGTTGTTCCCTTTTTGGCTTGTCATTAGACTTACTTGAATTATTATCATCACTACCACCCGCCAAAAGGACAAACACACAAAAACAGAATGCGCTAAGAATAATTTTAAGAACTGATTTCATATCTTTCTTTATATTAAACGATTTATAAAACATATATATTTATACCCTAACCAAATAGCCATCAAATAGCAGAACAAATCTACGATATCAAATGTACCAGGAATCCACCGGGGAATTTGTAATAACTCAGAACCAATAGCAACTACAGCCAAAGGCAAAGATGCCCAAAGACTCTTTTTCACATTAAAGTTCCAAATTGCCCCCATTAAAAGAACATAAGCGAGCATCCACAACCCATCAGGTAAAGAATACACTAACCAATTATCATAATGGGCTTGAGGTCTGAGAGAAACGATAAAGTCATATACTCCTAATGATTGACACCATCTGAACATCACCAGGCTATCACTACGATACAATAGATAGAGGCAACCTCCCATGAACAAAGATGTCAGTCCCAACCAAATGGTAACCAACCGGAATCGCCAAATCAATCCTACATGACCTCCAACTCCTTTAATTTCTCTAACTCCTTGCTCCACTTCAGCCATTCCTTTTGATTTTTCGTATTCTTATAGAATTTAACCAAATTGCGCACTGCAGATATTTGTTTTATTTTTGCATTAGCTGCTTTTTTCCACAAATACTCAGCTTTTTTGAGATCCTTAGGAAGTCCTCCTTTTCCTATGGCATACATTGTACCAAGATAACCGGATGCCAAAGAGGAGCCTAACTGGTCTGCTTTCAGATATAATTGGACTGCAGTCTCGATATCAGCAGCTACACCATATCCTTTTTCGTAACAAAAACCTAACCAACAATATCCATCCTTATCATTCAAATCACTTGCCTTTTTGTAATACGAAAACGCCTTTGAATAATCAACATTTACATAACGGCCAAGACGAAAAGCATTACCCAACTTAACGAAGACATCAGAAGATTGCAAGTTCAACCTGTCACAAGCACTAAGCTGGTAATAAAAGATAGACTTACTTTCGCCTTTTTTTTCATAATAATGCGCAATATTCAAAAATACGCCACGCGCCAAACCTGAAAGATGCACATTTTTAAGCTGAATATCTTTAATTCGTAAGAAATAGCTATCAGCCTTAGCAATATCCTTTACCTCATCATAATAATACATACCTAACTTATAAAGACCATCATCCGAAAGGTTTACAAGCATTTTTTCATATCCTTCTACTGCTTTTTCCTTATTAACCTCTTGATTATCCAGCCCCAAATATGTATAATCCAAGATTCGCTCCTGAGCTTTTGCATAGCCAAGCGACTCTGCCATGAGAAAATAACGGTATGCTCTCGAATAATTCTGTACAACACCTTCCTCTTTTCCCTCGTAATAAAGCTGCCCCAAATTAAAATATGCCTTTGCGTTGTTCATATCACAAGCCTTGTGCAACCATTGAAGTTTCATATTACCTTTCGAAAGGTCAGCTAATTTTAGCATGGCATCAGCATCACCATTGTCTGCCAGTTTCTTAAGCCATTCCTTCTTACTACTATTATCATATGTTACATCAAGCATTTTTCGACAAGCTTCCATATTACCTTGTTCTGCTGCCATCCTCCAGTAAGTAATAGCAGTAGGAATAGAAGAAATAACACCCTTACCATCATAATAGCAACAGCCAACCTTATATTGTGCAAAGTCATCACCCTTATCAGCCAACTTTTTATATTCCTTGAAAGCCTTACTAAAATCATTAGAGGCAAGACAATCGTCTGCATTTAAAGATACACCAGTAAATCCCTTCTTTATCTCCTTACCAACATCTACTGAGACCGTCATAGTCTGTGGCTTATATTTTTTTTTCACAAAACTCACTTGATACTCGCCATTGAGAGCTATTTGTTCACCAGTTCTTATCTTTTGTTTTTTAGGTTTTGCTGCACCATTAACAGGAGTAATCAGAAATTCTGCATTAAGAGGATAAGTAATGGTAAGCAGTCCTTTGTTTTTCAAGTTGTAATCTCGCTGCATTACAATATGCTTGATAACAGGAAACTGGTCTATTTCAAAAGTTCCTTCATAACTATTGTACCCTTGCATACTTACACAGAAAGTGTGCTTACCCTTATCCAAAGGCAAGTCTAAACCACCTGTAGCATCAGTTTTGTAGCTTTTTCCATCCACAATAATCGGTACATTTGGCATACCTAATTCAAAAGTCGCGCCAGGGGCTCTTTCTGGCATTTGTATCTTCATTACATAAGTATTTCCGCCTTTCACTTCATCAATATTAAATTGAGAGAATTCTATTTCTATAGGCATTGTGTTCTCTGTAGATAACTTCAAACGCTGAGTTCCATCAATCACACTGACATAATACTCATTCTGTTTATGCTTAGGGAGACCTACAATATCACCCTCAAACTTGACCGTTTCTGCCAATATCTGTACCTTTATCAAGGCACACATATCACCATTGGCATCTTTAATATTTTCATGTTGAGCTGTCAAATCCGTAGGGTCAAGTATAAAACTCTTCACCTTAATATCCTGTGCCCATATTGAGCATTTGCACAACAAGGCTAAAACTATTGCTATATATTTTTTCTTCATTTCAAAACACAAATTTAACAAAACTAATCTATATTCTTTCACACAATATCAATGTCTCTGAAGTCTCATCAAGTCATCAAGACTGACCGTCCCCTTCTTGTTTGCAGGAGAAAAGACTGGTTTTGAATCAGGAATCGCCGTATCGTCATAGAAACGCAAGTCTAATGTCTGTTCAACATCCGTCACTAGTACTTTCATATCTTTTTGCTGTCCATTAAGAATAGCGGAAAAACGGTATTTCATCTTACTCGGTGGCAACCAAATTCCACCTATTCTCCCTTTGTCTTGTCCCATAACCAAAATATGGGTTCCTGGATTAGACAAAATGATAACATGACCATCCTTGGGAACAAGTTTATTCTTAGGAAAGAACACAGGCTCACCACTCAAATTCACTTTTCCTTGATAAGAAATATAGTGAGGGGCTGAGATAAGAAAATCATACACCCCATATGGAAGATTTACCTTTACTAGGCCACCAGTTTGGCTTTTATAATCTCGTCCATCAATTGTCAAAATTCCATTTTCTGGCAATTCTGCTGTAAGCCATGCTTTTCCAGTATTTTCATCCATGGATGGCATGTCAACAACCAATACATACACCCGTCCACCTTTTACATCCTCAACCCCAAAATCACCAAAGTTTACAACTAAAGGACACGTACGCATAGGAAAAATCTTCAAGAAAGTACTTCCATTAACAAGCCACACCTCATATTCATTTACCTTATGGAAAGGTTGTCCTATAATATCACCTTCAAAACTAACCTTGCTATCAACAATTTGAACTCTTACCAAGGCACACATGTCGCCATTTAAATCCTTAACATTCCGCTGCTGAGCTGCAAGATCCGCAGCATCCAACGCAAAGCTTAGAACCTTTGCATTCTGTGCAGTAGAAGCCACCCCGGTCAGCAAACAAAAAAATAAAACAGATAAAAATCGAATCATATTTCTCATCACTCTATACGTTTAAAGATTTAAACAATTAGATAACTCAGAAAAACAATCTTTAAGGCAACTTAAAATCACCCATTTTGAATGCTTTTTCAGTTGTAGGCTGCCATGTACGAACTAAGATTCGCGGAGCTTCTTCGTTGGAAAAATCCCATATTAAGAATACAGTTCCCTCATCACTATATCTTGCAGTGTGCCATTTCTGACGAAGGGTAACTCCATAATAATTAGGCTTGGCACCATGACGAATCACAGTATAATCTTCAAACTTTACATTGACATAACTATTACTTGCAAACACCCTGCTCAAGTTTGAAAGATACTGCGACTTTGTCTGCTGTACATACTTCACCTTAGCCTGATCTTTCATACCCATATCCGTATGTACTCTCTGCATTGTCATCTTACCTGTTATAATGATAGCATCATCACTGAAGATGGTCTGCATGAATTTCATATTCTTGTCACAATAAGCTTTGGCAAAATGCTCACACCAATCAATGATTTGCATACGACGATCCAAATCACCTAACTCTTCACCTTTTTTTAAAATTTCGGTATACATATTCATTCCCATGGTAAAATTGAAATCAACGATTTTACCAGTTTTATCAAAGTCGATATAAATTTCTCGGCGTTTTTCTCCGTCATATCCACTTTCTTCCTTAGGATTCATAAGTACCCCGATATTCTGTATGCGAAAACCTCCAGACTTTCCAGGAAGGCTTATACAATGGTCCACTATATCATCATCCTCGATAGAGAAATGAACCTGTTCCCAAGTCATTGTCAAGCTGGCAGAAGCATCATCCGTGATATCTATACTGGAAAAATTAACATCAGCATTGACAGCATTTGCCTCATTGATAGCACTCAACAAGGATGACATCTGCTGTTCCATCTTAGTCTTCAAAATTCCTTCTTCTATTCCATCAGAAAATTCAAAGTTCACCTTTTGAGCATACCCAGAAAGCATGACAAAAAGTCCAAACAAAAAACATAATAACTTCTTCATATCTTTTCTATATTATTTAGATAATTGAAACCAAATAGCATTCAAGCCTTGTGACAAATAAGTGTCCAATTTTTCACTGATACCTTTATAATAATTATAACGCATATCAGAGCCAGGGCTCAATATAGCTGTCACATTCTTACCAGAATCATAAATAACCCAAAAACACTCACTATCATTTCGACATTCTTTTCTCAATCCAAATCTTTTAACCTTATATTGGTTTTGTAATTCAGAAAGTTTCATCATCAATTTCTCTGCAGAAGTTATATGACATAGTTCTTCCACAACTGCCTGCTGCCATTTTTCCAAAGAAATTACAGAACTATTCTGACTTAGGCTCGCCGCTTCTGGGGACGGAATATTTCGGGACGGAATAACTACGGTTTCTACTTGGGGAGAAATTAGGTCTGCGTTAGAAACAGTTTGGTGCTTTTGCTCAACTTTACGAACAGCAACTACTGTATTATTAGGCTTAACTGGAGTATCTTCTTTTTTTCCTATATAAACAGATTTTTCAACATAAGCAAGAATCCTAACCATCCCATTCCTATCCATTTTCAGATACTTCACGTCTTTCAAGTCTGTATTTTTTACCTTTACGTTTGTAATCGATTTTTCCACACAATAGTCATTGATAAGTTTGGCAAGATTGATGTTAGCGGCATTTTTGGCCTCATCTTCGCTTTCCATTGTTATGTCATAATAGAAATATTGCTTGGAACGTTTAATCTCATTGAAACTCTTTGACGTAACAGTTTGAGCCTGCAAAAAAAATGCCGGCATTAATAAAACGACAAACAAACAAAATATTTTTCTCATGCTCATTTTTTCTTTTCTTCAAACAAAAACTTCACTTTAGATATAGGAATATAGCAATTCATACGCCCAGTAATAGTACCACTTTTAGAAGTTACATTGGCAGTATTGAACGTTAGCTTAATAGCATGTCCATATCCTTCGTCTCGCTTCAACATCAATAATTCAGACGTATAAGTCTCATTTTTTTATCTATCATTCCAAAATAAGCCTTACATCCCTTGGACATAAAATAATTCAAAAGACTAACAAGTGGTACATTCACCATTTCGCTTTTAAAATCATACATAACCAGTTTTACTTGTGCTTGTATGCTATTGTCAATACTATTGGTTGTAAGCAGATTGGCAAAGCTCTCCACTGGATGCCTGTCAGAAAACAACAACTTATACTGCTCATTGCCTTCCTGGACATAATAATTATTACTATTCAATGTTGCTACATAAAAGCTATCGCCTTTAAGAACAAAATAATTAGGCTCAAAAAGTTTGACTAACTTATCCTTAGATATCGCTCTATTAACTTTTGGTTGTATAACACTTACTATTCGCAAGTCATCCAACAAACGTCGTTGATTTTCAACAAGATCTGTTCCATGATAAAGATTATAGTTAACAGGAAAACAGACGGAGCAAAAAACCTTACCATTCTGATCCCATGTTGCTCGGCATATTCTATCTTCCCGATTATCAATAGAGAAATTAACATTGGGCATTGCCCAAATAGAAGACAGCTTATAAATGTTTCCGACAGTAAATATCACATCATCCTCATAGAGTTGACGCTCCACACTTTTCGTTCTCTTAAGAGGTAGATTTGCTTGCAACGCATATCTTTCCAAAAAATTATAGACTGGTGAAGGAGCTATAGCACGCATTTCTTTTGAGAATATGGAATATCCAATATGCTCTACTTCTCCACCAGACACTATAATACTAAGAGGATGGCTCTTATAAGATTGTTGAGCTATATAAGAACCATCACTCAAAGTATCTAATACGGCCTTCATTTGCAAAGATTCTGCCATTTGAGACAACAAGTCCGATTGATAACGATTCTTTGCAGAAGATGCAAAAGGCAAGACCAACAAGACTGTCAGTCCCAAACCTATTTTACAGAAAATTTGCTTCATATATATAAATGTATTAAAGACGTTCAGCAAGACCTGTTAAGAACTTACGTTCACCATTACTACGAATCAACTGCCCCTGCTGTAGTACACCATTCTTGAACTTGGTATTTGAAATACGATCACCAGCCTCTATCGTCACGCAATTTCCACTGCCATCCTTCAAGTCGATACTATAAGAACGAGTTACTGTAATGATACCACCTACACCATTAGGTTTACCACCAGCCATTGGTCCCTCATACTTACCACATTTCAAATTGGCACCATTAGCTACAGGAGTTGGAGCTTCTTTGGCAGGAGTTGTTTGTTTAGAAACTGCCTGAGCAGGAGTACTCGTCGAAGTAGGTGCTTCCACAACTTTATCACTCGCAGATTTGTTTGTCTCTTCTTGTGTCTTTTCCACAGGTTGAATTTCTGTAGTGTCTGGAGAAGTGATAACAGAAGAGTCGGGAGCTGCTACATTTTCTTGGACAGGTTTCTCAGAATCAGAACCTGATGTTGCTAACCAAGTCACTCCACCACCTATCACTACAACTGCTGCGACTGCTGCAGATGTAACCTTACCATACTTCTCCCACCAAGAACGAGGACGCTGAACTTCTCGAAGTTCTTTACCACATTCTTGACATACAAAATCTTTGCGTGCAGGAATTTCCTGTATTTCCTTAGATTTACACTTAGAGCACCCATCATTCAAACATTGACCATATCTAAACAAAAGATGCGTATTTCTACTACTTGTTGACATTATTGTTATTTTTATGATTATACATTAAATTAATCTTTCCATTTTGACAATTCTTATCATTAAGCCATTGGAGGTGGTGTTTCTCCACTTATTGGAGGCAACGGTGGCATACCTGGCATCGCTGGAGGTGCGAACAAAGGTTGCAATTCTACAACCTGACTTGCTGGAGACCAGGCTGCCATACCTTCCTTCCAAACCATAGTCTGTTGTGTCAGTTGACCTCCTTGAACCATCTGCTTACACTGTTCCAAATTATAAGGTCCATACTGCTGACCACCAACCGCAAGGAAAAGCTTAATATCTGCAGATATTGGAGGTGGAGGTGGCAATGGAGAACCTCCATTTTGAGGAGGGAATCCAGTTGGCTGCAGTGGTTGAACGGGTTGTGACATAATTGGCTGTGACACAACCGGTTGTTGTAATTTTGCTTCCTTCTCTGCAATTACTTGTGCCCAATTCTCTACCATAAACAAAGATGGGAACTGTGTACCATCTCCTTCACTATGAAGCAAGATGGCATTGCCTGCATCAGTAGCAGGATTGCCAGTATGCAAGAAATTCTCATAACGGTCCTTATAAGGCTTCATCCATTCGATGGCACGCATCGGGAAGCAATATCCCACAGTCAGGATTGAAAGTTCATCCTTTCGAGGACTCTTTCTGTTAACTGTAATTGTTGTACGAGCAATGCTTTGGTTGATAGAAGTCTTGAAAGCGTTCTCCAACTTATCGGCAAAGTTCTTCAAGCCAGGATTATCATCAGGAGAAGGAATCGAAATCAAGATAGCCTTCTTGTTGATACTTGCAGGATTCTGAGGACTTAAATTACCTTCATTATTATGGATATTCTGGGTAATCTGATTATTGTCTAATTTCAGATATACACCGCTCTGACTTACTATTTTGACAGCAAATGCTTTGATATCATCATCCGTCTTTAATTTCTGACGTAACTGGGTGAGTATATTTAACCCCAATACCTTTTTCTCGCTGTCCGCTTTTTCGTTATGCTTAATTTCTACAAGTTTGGTAAGTTTTATGTCGAAGGCATCCTTAATGGCATCAACACTGATGTCATCAGTCAGGCGACCAAAATTAAAGAAGTCACCTTCAGGCAAGATAGCCTCACGGATATTACGGGCAATATTAGGCATATCAACTTTATCTGTACGCAATTCTGTTTCAAAGTCGGCCATAGCCTCTTCTTCACTTACTTCTATGATAGCGCCTTTCATGTCTTCCAAGCCCTTATTTACCTTACGCTGGGCTACAACAAGTTTCTCTGTCTCAGTAATAGCATCACTGATTTTCTGTCCGAATGCAGAAATATCCGTATCCATCTTACCCAATTCAATAGCTAGTTTGGCAGCTAATTTCTTGGCAAACTCCAAAGCCACAAGTATAGTTTTTGAGACATATAAATCCTCAAGCGTAGTCTTATGACGATTAAAGACATCGTTGCTCTTCACCATTTTTTGGAAAACTCCCAAATGATTTTTCTCGTCCACATTACCGGCACGCTCATCATCAATAGCCTGGAAATTTTCCTTTTCGTTCTTGACTGCTGTATCCAAGTTTTTGCGAATCTCGTCCATTTTCTCTAAGATTAACTTGGAAACCTTAATGAGTTCTACAACTGAAACATCACCAATCTTCCACTTATCAAAGAGTTCCAACTCAATTTTATGACGGATTTCACGAGCCATTTCTGGAATAACACGTTCCTTACCTTGATAGAAAGACTCTACACCATCCTCCCGGAAGTGACTATTATAGAACTCATTTAGTATATCATCCAATTCATTCAGAGGATCTTTTGTTTTCTTAGCATCCTCAGCATAACCAATAGCCTTATCGTGCCAATAATCTCTAAAGGTTGGATAATCAGAATCTGCTTCCAAGATTTTTTGATTCAGCGTCAGGTGGTTTTCATCAAGCATCCAGGCAGACAACTTTTCCTTGTTAAGATACTCTCTGCGATAATCCTTGTTCTTCTCTTCATCTACATATCCCTGATTTTCTCTCCAATTATTATACTTAAATTGATAAAGTACGCTCTCACCAATAGTATAGGTAATATGCTTCAATACACGAAGTTCTGGATAGATAACACGCTTGATGCCAAACGAGTTAATTTTCTTTGTACGAGCAACCATCAACTTACCATCGATAGCAGGCACAGATGTTTCATCAAACTCCAAAGCAAAATCATCCATGTTTTCAAAATTATAAGCACGAATAACATCACTATTGATTTGGTCATCTTCCTTTATAAAGAAAATACGTGCAAAGAGATAGTCACTAACCACTTTTGGTAACTCTTGTAAAGAATTAATGGTCAAGCCATTTTCGTTGACGTTACTGTACACGGTCAATCCGTCGGCAACACCTTTGACGCGATCGTTATACAGACTCAGTTTTCCCTGACCTGTGACATCTTGCGGAGTCCATCTTCCCACTTGCAAGGCATTCAGTTCATTCATGGCCGCATATCCATTTTGGTAATAGCGTCCTTGATCCATATCAGCCTTAGGCAAATTCATCTCAGGAATCATAGCATAGACAGAAATTTTGGCATTAGGAAATGCCTTTCTTGATTGCAAAACTACATCTACAACAGAGCCTGAGCCCGTACCACCTGCAAGACCGGCAAAAATATGGATATTAAGTTTGCTTGAATCACCAGAAATTTGCTCACACCGAGCATTGGAATCCTTCAAACAATTCACATATCCTACTGCGTTTGCAGCAAAAAGTAAACGACCTGCACGACGTTTCTGACCTGCCGCCTGTCCCAAAGATCCAATGGCACTTTTTACAGCTGCAACATTTTCAATGATACCCTTAACAGAAGGAAAATTATCTATATGATCTAAGATATGCTCAACATCTACAGCCTTGATATTCAGAAACTCATTGTTGGTAAATGAAGCATCCTGTCCCATCACGCGGAAATCTGCACGAGCCTTTCCATCCTTCGGCATCATTTCATCTGTAGAATCTACATACAGCAATGCCACAGGTAACTTACCTCTCTCCTCTTGAGTAGGAAATTCCTCAAACATGCGCATTTTAAACGCACGAAGAATCTTACCACCAGTGCCACCAAGTCCTACTAAGATATGGTTACTGCTACAAAAATTTTTTGTCATAATATTGATATTTTAGTTAATTTTCAATTTATCTTCTTCGACGATTTACACGAGTATGTTCCGTACGAGTTGCCCTCTGACGATTACGATCTATTCTATCATGAGTAACAAACTGGCGTGACATTGTTTTGATGACAAGAACCGCCGATAGTATTGTTAAGCCCAGACTCCACAATATCCTTCTAAAGATGAACCATCCCATATAACTTTTCAATTCACTAATAATGGCATGAGGAAGTTCCTTTGCGGTATATCCCTCAAACTCACCTCCATCTATATAATGAGCAACCAAAGGATTCTTCAATGCAAAATCCTTGATAATTCTGTCGGACTCTTCTGGAGACATGACTCTTTCTGTATTATCTGAATATTGGTTTACCATTTCCACCAAAGTTGGTTCGCTATAATTAGCAACTTTAATAATTGCAACAGAACCACAAACCAATATACTTTGATAGATAAGGATTATTCCCAAAACAAGACCAATAACATAAGAAGAAAAAACAAAGCGAGCATTCTTCCACCATCCTTTGATCAAAACAAAGAACAATGCAATACAAACTATACCTATTACAAGTCCCCAAGCAATACTTCCTATCGAATATCTAAATATTTCTATCATAATATGCGAATTTAAGTTGTTATTTCCATCAATTTGATTTGTACGTTTACCTCACAAGACATAGCATTATAACATAATACTTGATGCAAGATTCAGCCGACAAAGGTAAGTAAATCCAACGAACCAATCAAGTTCATAATGGTTCACAAAAGCCTTTTTTCAGTTATTTAATGTTAATCTTAGCTACATTCAAAGCACACAGTTAATTCTAATATGATTTTTTCTAAAAAATAGCACAATTAACATGATAAAACCAGCTTCACCAAAAGTATATAAATATGATTACCATTCAAATCCATAAAAGATTCATTTGACTGAAGTTAATAGCATAACCTTTACTACTGAAATACAAATAATACAAGTTGCAAGTATGCTCCCGACCAGCATAATGACGACACGGTAGCTGCCAGCGAATTTTATCCAGAGGACACAACTGCCGCTCATGCCAAGAAGATGGCGAAGATAGCAGCCATAAAAGCAAGCAAGGATAGTGTAGGCGTATATTATGTAGGAAGCGGTTCCACCAAAGACCAGATTCAGCTTGTCTCCTACCCTTCCCGTCGTGACACCTTATTATATAGTAAGACCCGGCACGTAAAAGTAAAGGGAAGTGCAGACATCGACCACGTGGTTCGTGTGGATTTCTATCTGCTTAATGGCAAGGATTCGCTTGTGAAATACGTGGAGGAAGTGGATTTGAAGGAGCATCTCTAAGAGACAGCTTCATCGTTCTCATATCATCATATCTTGCCTATTTCTATAAAAAACATATAAAATCGGCAGAATAAGCTATGGTATATTTTGCCGGAACAATTCTTTTTTGTATCTTTGCGGCAACTTTAAACAAAAGATATAGTATGATTGTAGGAAGAAAAGAAGAAATCGCAGAACTTGAAAAGTTGTACCATAGCGACCGTCCCGAGTTCGTTGCCATATATGGACGCCGACGTGTTGGCAAGACTTTTCTTATCAAACAAGCACTGAAAGGACGCATTACCTTTCAGCATACAGGCGTATCACCAGTTGACCAAGACAATGAAAAAAGTCGCATGAAGACTCAATTGGAAAGTTTCTATTACGCCTTGCTCAACCAAGGCCTGGAAGGATACAAAGCACCCAAAACATGGATGGAGGCATTTTTCCTACTCGAACAACTCTTGCAGAATCTTGACAATGGTGAGCGGCAAGTAGTATTCATAGACGAGTTACCTTGGATGGATACCCCACGCTCTGGTTTCCTTCCAGCCTTTGAGAACTTTTGGAATGGCTGGTGTAGTGGCAGGGACAATATCATGTTAATCGTTTGCGGTAGCGCAACCTCTTGGATTCTTAGCAATCTCTCTAAAAACAAGGGTGGGCTATATGGACGCTTAACTGCAGAAATCAAACTGTCCCCTTTCACATTGAAAGAATGTGCCATGTACTTTGAACATGCCAATATACAGATGAGCCAGTATGACATATTGCAAAGTTACATGGTTTTCGGTGGAATACCTTATTATATTAGCTACTTCCAAAAAGGATTGAGTTTTGAACAGAATACAGACAAGATTCTCTTTGGTAACAAACCGAGACTAAAGGATGAGTTCAACCGATTATTTGCTGCTATCTTCAATAATCCAGAAGATAGCAAAAAGGTTGTACGCTTATTGGCAACTCGGCACAGTGGGTTTACCCGAGAAGAAATCAGCAAAGCTACAGGATTGCCTTTAGGTGGTGGCTTGAGCAAGACTTTAGCAGCTTTGGTTGAAAGCGATTTCATTACATGTTATTCCCCATATGGTATGCCGAAAAGTACAATCTGTTACAAACTGATAGACAACTTCTGTCTATTCTGGCTAAAATATGTAGAAGAAAACAGCAAGGATGCAGGATTCATCAGTGATAATATGACTTCCGACATCTTGAAGGCATGGCATGGTGTTGCCTTCGAGGAAGTTTGCTGGCAACACATCCAGCAAATCAAACGAACCTTGGAAATCGGTGGCGTCAAATCATCACTCTCAGCTTGGAATGTAAGAGGAGACGAAAATCAAGATGGCACTCAAATAGACCTCTTGATTATCAGAAACGACAATGTGGTGAACTTATGTGAAATGAAGTTTGCCAGTTCCCCTTACACCATCAGCAAGGAAGAGGAAATACGCTTGCGCCATCGCATAGAAGCACTCAAAGCCACTCTTTCTCCCAAGCAAACCATTCACCTCACTATGATTACCACCTATGGTGTTGCTTATGGCAAGCATAGTGGCATTGTACAAAAAGAGGTTACTATGGATAGTCTATTTGAATAAAGTCGAAACGAAATTGTCTTTGCATCCATACGAAAGTTATGTTCAAAAGTATTTGAGCATATGCTCTGAACAATTGAACATAACTTTCATCTATATGCAAGAACTTCTTTTTATAGGGATGCAGAAAGAGGTAAATGTCATTTACTGAACTTATCTTTCATACCATAAGCGCAAATTATTCGCACACAATGAATTTGTTTCCGCATCCTTATTATTTCTTCGTTCAAAGACGTTGAACCGACATTCAAAGGCGTTGAACCGCCATTCAAAGACGTTGAACGGACATTCAAAGACATTGAACGAAGATTACATAAGGATATACTAATACTTTCATAAGGGTGTATCAACTCTCTTATAAGGATGCAGAAACCCTTCCATACAGTTTTTTCCCCTTTTGATTGCAGTTTTTCAACCCATAAAAGCAGTATTATAACACAAAAAATAAGAAAAACACACAAATGAACCAACGTGAACTTGTATAATTCCAATATTCTTTCTACCTTTGCACTGAGTTAATTGCACGCTAACTGCATAAGCATAATACACATATATAAATCATAAAAGTAAATGATAAACTTCAAATACATATCTCTATGCATTTGCGCCCTACTTACAATAGCAGCATGCTCTACCGATGGCGGAAGCGGGACTGACCCTTTACAGCCTTCTCCTACCACTAAGGAGAAACTGCCTATCAGTATCAATACGTCTGTTGCGACTCGCGCAACGGACGAAGCTTTTGAGATTGGTGATCAAATTGGATTGTTTGTTGTCAATCGGGAGGCAGACGGTACTGCCAACAGTTTGAAAACCCTCGGCAATCATATCGACAATATGCAGTTCACCTACGATGGAATCTGGAAAGCAGCCTCATCTATCTATTGGAAAGACGAGACTACCCATGCCGACTTCTATTTGTATTACCCTTACCAGAAATACATAAACAATGTAACTGCCGTGCCTGTACAAGTGAAGGCCGACCAAAGCGACCTTGCCGATTATAAGAGCAGCGACATGCTGATTGGCAAGACATTAAATGCCGCCCCAACAGATCAAGCAGTAGAGATAGAAGCCAAACACATGATGAGCCAAGCCATCATCACGCTGAAAGCTGGCAAAGGCTTTACCGACACATCGCTTGCATCATCCCTTGTGAATGTCAGAATCAATGGACTCAAGAGTACTGCCTTGGTCAACCTCTCCACAGGTGAGGTAACCGCAACAGGAAATGATACAGACATCATTCCATTAAAGGAAGATTGTATCTACAAGGCTATCATCGTACCTCAAGACGTAAAAGAAGGGAATTTCATTACCATCAACGTAGATGGCAGCAACTATTACCTTACAAGAGAATCCAAATTCCACGCCTTCGAGAAGGGGAAAAAACATAATTTCACCGTCACGCTCAACAAAACGAGCAGTGGAATCAATGTAAACATCTCCCAATGGGAAGATGACGGTATAGACTACGGCGGAACTGCCAACTAAAAAGGAAATATCAATGAAATTATCAAAATACACCTTATTATATATATTACTCGTCGGAATCGTGATACTGACAGGATGCAGCGACCACCTTTTCGATGATGAAAAGCAGCCAGATAGCAATCGCATCTTGTTGTCTGGAGACATTGAGCAACTTGCCGTTACCCGAGTAAACGACAATGGATTCTGTGATGGCGACAAGATGGGTGTCTATATCGTAGATTATGAGGGAGACTACCCTGGTAAATTGAAAGTGAGCGGCAACCGTGCCGACAATGTACAGCACACCTTCGATGAATCCCAGAACAAGTGGAATTCTGCCTACGACATCTACTGGAAAGACAAGCATACCCACGTAGATATCTACGGCTACTACCCTATTGCCAATCCCGAGAGCATAGAAGACTGCTCATTCGAGGTACAGAAAGACCAAAGCAAAGAGTCGAAAGATGACGAAATGGGAGGCTATGAGAGTAGCGACTTTCTTTGGGGAAAAGTTGCTGATGTCACTCCTACCGCCAACACTATCCGTTTGCCTTTGTCTCACCGTATGTCGAACGCCAAGGTGACCTTGGTGAAAGGTTCCGGGTTCACCGACGAGGAGTGGGCAAACACCGAGAAGACGGTTCTGACTGCCAATGTAGCTCGTAAAGCAAGCATCAACCTTTCCACAGGAGAAGTAAAAGTAGCTGGCAGCGTGGAGAACACCGCCACCATTCCTTCCAAACATAACAATGAATGGCGCACTATCGTCATTCCACAGACTATACCTGCAGGCACTACCCTCTTCAGCATAACCATAGGAGGAGAGCCATACAAGTTTTCTAAATCCGGCGACTTCACTTACCAAGCAGGAAAGATGATGAACTTCGGCATCAAGGTGGACAAACTATCTACAAGCGGAGATTACAAGTTGACATTGATCAGCGAGAGTATCACCCCTTGGGAGAGCGACCTCGTGAGTCATAACGCCACTGCCAAAGAATACATCATCATCAACTCTACTCCTGGAGGATTGAAAGATGCCATCGTGGCAGCCAATAAGGACTATAAGAAAATCAGAAATCTGAAAATTCTAGGCGAAGTTGACTCTCGTGATTTTTATTTCATGAGAGACTCAATGGATGCCCTTCAAGCGCTCAATCTCAAGGAAGTAAGAATCAAGGGATACGGATATGTAGAAACCGGTACTGGCAAGCACTTGGATGACCAAATACCAGGAAGTGCATTCTACAGAAATAGTCAGATGGGTGGAAACCAAACTTTGACACATCTCATCTTACCAGACAAGCTGAAATCCATCGGTGCCAATGCCTTTTACGGATGCAAGTATCTGACAGGTTCTCTCAACATTCCTGAAGGAGTGGAAGAAATTCAGAGAGGAGCCTTCGACGGTTGCTCGTCCCTGAATGGCACACTGTCTCTCCCATCGACACTCAAATACTTAGGTACGGCGGGAAATGGCGACAACAAGGAGACTTCTGACGAAGGAACAGATTATTACGGAGGCGTATTCCAAGGATGCAAGAGTTTGACAGGAAACCTCAGACTCCCAGACAACCTGGAACTTATCAGAGGATATTGCTTTGCAGGTTGTTCAGGATTCTATGGCGAACTAAAGTTGCCCTCACATCTTAAGAGAATAGCGAACTGCGCTTTCCAAGGTTGCTCGGGGCTCACAGGATCACTGACCATCCCACAAAGCATCGTGTCCATTCCTTCCGAGGCTTTTCACGGATGCGGTTTCAATGGAACCCTCTCCCTGCATGACGGCATCATCAACATTGCCAATGACGCTTTTGCCGACTGTCATTTCAGAGGAGAGCTTCGCTTGCCAAAAAGCCTGAAAGTCATCTCTGACAATGCTTTCGGCAACAATGATTTTTCCGGCGAATTGAAGTTACCTTCAAGCATCGGTCATATAGGCAGCAGAGCCTTCGCCAACAACTGGAGATTAATGGGCACTTTAGAATTTCCGGAAGATATGCAAAGCATTGGGGATTTTGCTTTTGCCAACTGTAATATGATAGAAGGTATCATCTTTCCGGAATCCATGGAAACCATACGGCAAAATGCTTTCAGTGGATGTTACGGCATCAACTCCATCATTTGTCGTGGCGACATGCCTGCCTATATAGAGGAGAATGCTTTCGAGGGAATTGCCAAGGACAATTTCACGGTCGAAGTACCAGAGTCTGCCATCGCCCAATACCAGACTGCCAACGGATGGCGTGACTTCAAGCGCATCGCTGCCCACCATGAGTTGGTTTGTCGCCCATCCGTGGCTTGCGCCCTCAGCACAGAACACAAGCAGACCTTGACCATCAATGCCGAGGGAGAATGGGAGGTAGCGAGCAAACCAGACTGGTGCGAGGTCTCTCCTTCCAACGGAAACAAGAAGACGGAAGTGACATTGACCATCAAGTCGATGGCAAAAGGGGCTGGTAACCGTAATGGAAAAGTAGTATTCCAACTGAAAGACAAGGAATACACGCACGAGTGCAATGTATCGCAATATGGATATGAATATGGTGAGGACGAATGGGTTACCTTACAAAAGGCAACAAAGGGCAAAAACGGTGGCATCAATATCGTATTGATTGGTGATGGATACAATGCTAAAGACATTGCCGGTGGTGATTATCTCAAGAATATCCAGCAAGAAGTGGAATATTTCTTTGGTATCGAACCCTACAAGACATATCGTGAATATTTCAACATCTACACAGCCATTCCGCTATCTACAGAAAGTGGCATCGGAACTGTGAACACGATCCGTTACAATCGCTTCAATACGACCTTTACTGCGGGCATAGGTCTGAAAGCTGATTACGATGAGATCTTCTCATACGTATTAGGTGCGCCTACCGTCAACAAGGACAACTTGAACCAGACACTTATCATCATCATACCGAATTCTACCGATTATGGTGGTATCACCCAGATGTGGGCAGATGGTTCAGCCATCGCTTTTTGTCCTCTTAGCACGTATGCCTATCCACTCGACACTCGTGGAGTCATCCAGCATGAGGCAGGCGGTCATGGATTTGGCAAACTCGGCGATGAATACATTTACCACAATGCTTTCATTGATGCCTGTGGCTGTTCTTGCTGTGGACACGTGGATGAGTTCAACTGGGCTAAGAGTCTCGGATGGTACGACAACCTTTCGCTTACGGGCAAAATGCACGAAGTGGATTGGAGTCACCTCATCTACGACGACCGTTATAGCGATATCGTGGATATTTACGAGGGTGGATTCATGCACACCAGAGGCGTTTTCCGTTCAGAACCGAACTCTTGCATGAACAACGACATTCCTTACTATAGCACCATCAGCCGTGAGAGCATCGTGAAGCGTATCAAACAGTACGCGGGAGAGACTTTCACATTCGAGGATTTCGTGAAGAATGACAAACGAGACGCTGGTGTGGTGGAGAGTCGTGCCTTCGGAATGAATGGAGATGAACGAATAGCAGGAACTTACCAGCACGCTCCTGTCTTCCACAAGGGAAGTCCTCTGAAAATGCAAAAAGTAAGAAGACGCAGATAACTCCTTCTTATTCATAAGAAAAAAGAAATATAAAAAGAAGAAACATGAGACGAAACCATATCATCAAACATACGTGCATAGCATGGAGCCTTATCTTAGGTTTAGCATCTTGCGGAGACGAAAATCTTCAGGATGCTCATTCCCTGGATGCCAAATCGACTCCGATGACCTTCACGGTAAGTCACCCAGGTCAGAGACTTACCCCCAAGAATACACGTGCTACGGAAACTGATTTTGAGAAAAATGACAAGATAGGACTTTTCGTAGCAAAAGCCGATTCACCTCTCGAAATCGGTGGAAACCTCGTGAACAATGCTGCCCTTACCTACGATGGCGGCAAGTGGGCACCAGAACATACTCTGTATTGGGACGAAGGCACTTACAATGCCTATGCTTACTACCCTTATATCAATCAATTGAGCAGTATCGAGGACCAACCATTCAATGTGAGTACAGACCAAAGTACTCATAAATCAGGGACATCACTCGGCGGATACGAAGCAAGCGATTTGCTCTTTGCCAAGACCGAAGGAATTGCAGCTTCAACGGCACCAGTACCTCTCAACTTCAAGCATATCATGAGCAAACTGACCATCAGACTCATCAAGGGAGAGGACTTCGAAGGAGAGATGCCTACAACTGCTGCTGTGTATGTTCATAATACTGTACCTTCTGCTACTATCGACCTACAGGCTGGTGTAGCAACGCGCTATATGAAAGGTAATCGCCAGTCCATCATTGCCCACCAAGATGACAACTACATATATTCCGCTATCATCGTTCCGCAACGAATTGAGAATCGCATGCCGCTCATCGAAGTCGTAATGAAGGGCGTAAGCTATCTCTTTGAAAGCAAGTTCCAGTTCAAACCAGGAACAGAGCACCTCGTCAATCTTATCATTTCGGACAACCCTGACCAAGTGAAGATTGAAATTGGTGGAGAAATCCAGAACTGGCAATAGTTTCATCTATACAAAGGAATTATCATAGAAATAGAAAATAACAGACTATCATAACGAATGAGAAAAACAATATATGTTTTGTCTTTACTAATTCTCGTTCTCGGAACATGGCTTGTAGTTTTGTGGCTTCCGTCATTCACACCTCAGGAAGATGACAGACAGGAAACAAGATATGGGCTGAACGAAGGACTGGAATTGGTGGAACAAGACAACGGAAAGGATGGCAAGCGATATGTCGTGGAGGATGCTGATGGTAAGGAGCTGTTCGTCATCCCCCTACGCAACTGTCTGCTCGACACTCGCTTTCGCAACGGACTGTTACGATTTCGGGAACAAGTCTCACATCGAGAGGGTTTCATTGACCGACAAGGTATGGTGACTTTCACTCATGAGGGCTTTGTTTCCGTTCATGAGAACAATAAGAACTTGAAGACAAGTTCCGCCAACACATCATCTGAAGATCCATCTAACACAAATGCAACCTACCAAGGGGCAACAACAACCGTACACGAAGGAACATCTATGATGCCATCAACCGAACAGTCCAATAGGGGGAAGGTGCTCTCGCAAGTGGATCTCCACACAATGGCACAAAACAACCCCTTCTACAAGGAAGCAGCCAAGATTATGCAAGGCAAGTTGAACGAAACCGACGCCAACCGACGCCACACCATTCTCAACTACTGCGAACATTTCCGCACCGCCTACACCACCAAAGACATTGATTTCCTAAGACAGGTGTTTAGCGACAAGGCACTTATCATCGTGGGCAATGTAGTAAAGACTGCAGCAAATGACAATAAGATACAAGCTGAGAATAAGGTGACATACGCCATCCATTCCAAGCACGAATACATCAACCGTCTCAGCAAGGTGTTTTCGACAAACCAAAAGATAGAGGTCAAGTTCTCAGGCTTTCGCATCATGCGACATCCTACCTTGGACGGCATTTATGGTGTAACTCTGAGACAACAATACAAGAGCGACCGATACAGTGATGATGGTTATCTCTTTCTGTTGTGGGATTTCAGAAACAAATCGATGCCACTCATCCATGTCAGAACATGGCAACCTGCCTCTACGGTAGGAGGGAGTGGAGACATCATCAACATACAAGATTTCAATTTACAATAGACTTACATATAATATAATAAGGTATGAAGTTTCAAGAGACCATCAAAAGAATAAAGGAAAGGAAAGCGGGATTCATGATTACTATCATGTTCTTACTGCTCATACCCTTCACCAGTTCAGCCCAAGACTTCTCGGTAGCAAGCTTCCGCTTGTTGCCCAACGACGTAAGCGCCTTCATAGACAATGTACGCGATCTCAATGACGAGGCTTGTGCACTCTTGAAGGTAGAGGCGCCAACCGACTTTGCTTTCTCCACCCCATTAGGAATTGTGAAACGCAAGGACGAAGTGGGCGAAATATGGCTTTATCTACCAAAAGGTACCAAGATGCTAACCTTGAAGCACCCGGAATGGGGCGTAATCAGAGACTACAAGTTGGACAAACCTTTGGAGAGTCGCATGACCTACGAGTTGAAGCTCAACCTTCCCAAGCCAACGATCACGGAAGTTCACGACACCATCGTAGAAGTAAAGACCGTGACCGACACGATAACAATACCACGAACTAAGCCCAAGATGCCACTCTCCATCTACACCTTAGCTACAGTGGCACTCCATCAAGACGGTCCATCATACGGAATTTTCTTTGCCATGATGAAACGCCATGGTTTCTTTCTCCATGCGAGCAGCGACTTACGAGCCATCGGGAATACAGACGGCAATTGCCAAAAAGACGGAAGCATCGATACCAATGGCACTAAGCCTTACTTCACAGGCGAGACACGACATAGCAATTACACGCTGACCCTTGGAGCCATCCACCATATAAGTCGTAACATACGATTTTTCGAAGGCATAGGATACGGACGATGCGCAACTGCCTGGCAAAGGAGTGAAAGCGAAGGTGGCGGATATCTCCTCAACGAAGGATTGACCCATAAGGGCATATCAGCCGAAGCAGGTGTACTTGCTTCCTTCAACAGGTTTACAATGACAGCCTCCACCATGACCATTGCAGGAAAACAATGGGAAGGTTGTATCGGATTGGGAATCAAAATATTTTAAAGAAATGAAACATCTTATCATCAATCTTGCGATTATCATACTCATGGCTTCATGCAGCAGTGACAAGCCATCTTACCTGGAGCCGCACCTATCGACTTTGGCTGCTACCGACATCACTCGAAATGAAGCGACCTTGAACGGTATTGCCGAAATAGAAGGAGATGCTGACATGCCTCAACTCTATTTCAGATATGGAACAACGGAGAATATGGACCAGACTGTCCCTATCACAACAGAAAGTGAAAAGATATCAAAGCAAAACAGCGTCTCCGTTCGTCTGAAAAATCTCATTGCAAGCAACACCTATTATTATATGTTGCAAGGCAGCAATGGACGAACCATCACATCTGGAAACATGATGAACTTTACGACACTACCCAACGAGAAGCCAAAGGTAGGAAATACAACCTTGTTAAGTCATGGACCAACAAGTGCTTTCGTCAGTTACGACATCTTGGAAGATGGCGGAGAGAACATTACCGAAACAGGATGCTACTACGAATTGGCATCCCAAAGCGCTACAGAAACCCAGTCTGAAAAAGAGAACATGGAGAAAGAAATTCCAGGTAAAAATGCCACAAAAGAAATTCTTACCAACTACTCTGGAGGCTTGGGACAACAGAAACTCCTTATAGGAAAACTTACTCTCAATACGACCTATAAGATTTGGCCGTATGCCAAAAGCCGCATGGGAGAAACGATCGGTGACTGTATCACCTATACAACAACAAACGATGCCATCATGCTTAAAGAAGCAGGTGAATTGCAGTCCCTTTTAAGCAACAATCTATATGATTACACATCACTCACCTTGGCGGGTCCAATGAATGGTGACGACCTGAATTGCCTCAGAAAGATGATGGGAAGAAACTTAGACGAGAGCGATACTCCAGGCAAATTAGCCTCCATAGATATGACAGATGTAAAAATTGTGGCCGGAGGCGGACCATACGGGGCTAATAGATATGTCCAAGACCACGTTATCGGACAAGGACTTTTTGCCAACTGCGATTATCTCACAAATGTTATCCTACCTACAGATGTCACAACCATCGAAAAGGATGCCTTTATGAATTGCAAGTCACTCGCCAAGATAGAAATACCTGCTTCGGTAAGCAATCTGCTGCCATCCAGCGGTTGTACGGCGCTGAGAGACATAGAAGTTTCAGAAGCCAACTCCAACTACAGCAGCGTCAATGGAGTGTTACTCAATGCACAACAAACCAACATCTTATGGTTTCCAATGGGCAAGCAAGGAGAATATTCCTTGCCAAGCACCATCACTTCTATCGGTAACTATGCCTTCAAGGAATGCAGCATCGAGACATTCATTCTTCCTGACGACATGAACGAAATAGGTCAAGGAGCTTTTATGGACAGCAAGGTAAAAGAAGTAAAGTTACCTGCCAACCTGAAACGAATCCCGACAAGCACTTTCCAAGGTTGCAAACAGTTGAAAGTAGTAAGGATAGGCAGTAAGACAGAGGCTATTTCTGACTATGCCTTCGACCTCTGCCCTCTTACCGACATCTATGTGGAGGCAAAACTTCCACCAGTATGCAGTTCACATGCCTTCACCACAAGAGGCACCAGTTTTCTCAATACCTGCATCGTTCATGTGCCAACAGGAAAAGCTGCATTTTACAAAGGAGATGTCATTTGGAAACAATTCAAGAACATCAAAAGTGTCTCTTCCAAGTGATAAACAACAGATAAAAAGGACTATAAAAACGACAGATTATGACAACTCCAGAAATAGAAGAATTGAAATCGCTCATCGAGCAAAAATACGGAAAGATGCTCTGTACCACTACAGACTTCGAGGAGTTTTCAATCTACCTCAAACAAAAATGGGGCAAGAGCATATCCTCCTCCACCCTCAAACGCCTATACGGTTACGTAAACGACGACCACAAGCCAAGAAAAATAACACTCGATGCCCTGGCTCAATATATAGGTTACACCAGCTACACAGAGTTTACAAGATGGCTAAAGGACAGCACGAAGTATAACTCATCCTTTTTCATGGCACAACAAGTGATAAGCAACGACTTGCAAAAAGGAAAGGAAATATCCATCGGCTGGAGTCCCAACCGAATACTGCGACTTCGCTATTTGGGTGAAAGCACCTATGAAGTCCTGAAGTCAGAAAACAGTAAGTTGCAGATAGGCGACAAGTTTGTCACAGGCTGCTTTATCAAGGAACAGCCTCTGTATCTGCCTTATATAGAAAGAAAAGGCAAACGAACAGCAGCCTTTGTAGCAGGAAGGAATGGCGGTCTCACACTTATCAACGTCATGAAGTAATAATCACGCTAAATCAACTTTTTAGAATATGCCAGACAAGCAAGATAAAGTAACAGGAAGGAACAATGATCCCGAGTCAAACTCTGGATATACAGAAGATCTCGACAAGGATACGAACGGCTCTGAATCCACTCCTATAGAAAATACCTATAGTAATCTACAGGAATACTACGTGTCTCAATCCGGTCACACTCGACTCTTCACTGCCACCAAATACGGCAAACGCTACGTCTTAAAATGCCTCAAGAAGGACTTTCTTTACACACCAGTCTATCAACAAGCCCTCACCAAGGAATTTGAGATTGGGTTGGAGTTGGAACACCCCAATATCTGTAGAACCCTCAGCCTTGAGCAACTTCCAGAATTAGGAACCACCATCGTGATGGAACACATAGACGGCGAGACGCTCAAAAGCCTCATCAATAGGAAAGCACTGACCCATGAACTTGGTCGTAAAATCATCCTTCAGTTGATGAATGCCTTGGAGTATATGCACAGCAAACAGATTATACACCGGGACCTCAAGCCATCCAACATCATGATTACCCATACAGGACAGAATGTGAAAATCATCGACTTCGGTCTATCTGACAGCGATGCATTCTTCATTCTCAAGCACCCTGCTGGTACTACAGGATTTATCGCCCCAGAACAGTTCATGCCTGATGCAAAGGCAGAACCGAGGACGGATATCTTTTCCTTGGGAATGGTCATCGCAGAAATAGCCACATCCATCGGAGATAAAAAACTGGAGAGAATTGCTAAGATATGCACTACCCACAATCCCTTGCTGCGTCCAAGCAGCATTGAGATCCTGCGCAAAAGACTATTAGAAAAGCCTCAGAACCGAAATATCATCATACTTCTTGGCTGCATAGTCTTTCTTTTGGCTGTAGCCATTGGCATATCCTACTATCATCGGCACCAAATGACCACCACAAAAGAAGCCACTATGGAGCAACACCTCGAAGGAGATAGTGTCTTGTCCTAGAAAAAGTTGACACAGTATAAATCAACTTAAAAATAACAAATATGGACAAAGACAAAATGGATTTAGCGTTGAGCATAGCTCGCAGTTATTAT
>USJD01000020.1 GCA_900554835.1 uncultured Prevotella sp.
AAGCAATAGTTACTTTAGCATTCCCCATCGCCTCATATAGCTGCTCATTGGTATAGATGAACTTACCATTCTGCTTCGTACAGACATGATTCAAGCCACAATTCTTGTTATCAAAAACAGCCTTCAATTGATCTGCTTTAAATACCTTATCATTGGAACGTCCAAACTCCAACAAATCAATATTTCTGTCTTTTAAAAGCTTTCCTTTCTGATATACAGAATCATCCACCGCTTCTGGGCACCAGATGACATTTATTTTTTGCCATCCCTTGTTCTTCCCAGAGATACATTCTTGCATTTTCTCAGCAGTCTGCCGAGAAGAAAAGATGGCTGTCTTTACCTGATGCCTACGCAGCCATTCACAAGTCTTTTCAAAATAGCATGGCCAGCAATCCCAGAACATAGGAACAACCTCATATCTTGCATAATCAGGAAACGTATCAAAGAATAAAGACACAGGCTCAACAAATCTGAGCCGTGCCTCCTTCTTATTTTTCCATAACGTAGGTAGTTCCCAACGAAATGCTGCTCCATGCAAGCACTTCGGAGGATAATGACTCTTCGCCACATCTCCTCCTAATCTTTTCCATCCCTCAAAAGGAGCAAGTTTGAAATTAAGAAAGACCGGATGAATATATGGAGAGACTGCCTTTATATATTTTTTTCTTTTATTCATACTCGATTAAAACATCATTCAAAATATCATCATATTAAAGCCTTATTTCTAACGTAACGCTCATGACTTCATATTTTCCGACTTCTTCCCCAACATAATAGGTATATACCTCTCTATCAGGACAGTTCCCCAATAAGAAACAAAAACGATACATACATAAGCTATCAGGAAGCTAACGATCCAATACAGGGAAGCCAGCTCAAATACACGATTCAATATCACTGCTGCCGTATGACACATTGGTGCATGAAGAAGCATGATTCCTAAAGAATGCTGCCCTAAAGATACTAGCCACTTCTGATTCTGTAATTTCTCAGATATAAACAAAAAAGGTACAAAGCACAGTAACATCAAACCCAATGCAACAAGATAATAGGGAGCGAAGTTTCCATTAGATTGAGGAACAATCATAAAAGAAACCAGATGCCATAGATACAAGCATAAGGCAATGATACCAGCCACTAACAATCCTTTATTCTCCATTATTTCCCTAAGATAGGGATAAGCTAACTTACCTGTTACATAAAAAGGCAAAGCTGCACATCCTTCATCGAAAAGAAGTGGCATATTGATATTCATACCTGCATAACCAATTAAAAGACTGCCCCCCCATAGAACGAACTTAGGTAATTTTATTCTGATCATTCCCCAAGTCAATACCTTCGCATAAAGCAAAGCAAACAAAAACCAGGCAGGTCCATTACCGCCAGTCATGTTATACAAAGAGAAAGGATTCTCTCCCCAACTTCTATCTTTAGCATAACCTAAGATTTTTCCGTAAGCTGTTGCTATTAATATCCAAATGATAGCAGGTAAAATCAGTGTTCTTAAAGACTTTGGAAACCATTGACCAATATTTCTTTCTGCACGATCATAGAAACCGCTCATAAAGAAGAATACTGGTACAGCAATAAATGACAGGGGGTACCCCATTACTCCAAAGACTTCTGTATGAATACTTACAATCAGTAATATGCCTATAGCCTTGGCAACATCAACATACGTATCTCTTTTTCTATTCAGTTTAATAATATTTTCCATAAACAAATCTTTCTATTATTTTGCCTTTGTGAAGAATATATCCCACTTCAATAGACTATGCAGTTACCACTACAGACAATCCAACAGTAACAATAAACATAAGCAAAGAATTATCAATACGAAATTTCTCCATTATTACTTTAATGTTTTTATCACCTTACAAGGATTTCCTGCTGCCACGCAATCAGCAGGAATGCTCTTTGTTACAACGCTTCCTGCCCCTATAATGCTTCTTGCCCCAATGGTCACACCTTTCAAAATGATAGAATGGGCACCTACCCAAACATCATCCTCTATAACAATTGGAGCAGACTTTGTGCCTTCATTGGATGTACGACGAACCTCATAATTCATTGGATGTGCATCAGTATCAGTTATCAGTACACAAGCTCCAACCTTCACATTATCACCAATAGTAACACTATCATGAACCCACATGCGAGTGCTACTCATGCCCACATTGTTTCCTATTTTTAGCGAAGCTCCATTTTCCAAAAAAATAGCTCCTTGAAGATTACTGGCAATTGGATTCACCCCATCACCAGAGGAAAAATAAAAGTTATCACCAATCTTAATCTGGCCTCCACAAATTGACCACGACACCTTACCTGGAATCTGCACGTTCTTACCCAAGATTGCATCATGAGTCTTTAATATCATGCGATTAATACGAGGATAGAATTTAATACTAAGAGTTGAAGGGAGATTAATAAGTTTTACAATAATTGATTTCATATTATGCACAATCGATGAAAAATAATCTTCTTAGAAATGATTTGAAACGAGAAAACTCTGACTTGAAAGATTTAGAAGGAAGTTGAGACAAGAAATAACTTTTAAATACTTCATAAGATTGAACATCCTCTTTAACATCAATATTCCTAAGAATGATTGGAGCATGAGAATTATCAGATAGGAAGGCCTTTACTAAATCCACTCCACAATGCGTTCCTGTTCCATCAAGTCCATCGTTTGTTACCATTGAGCGACCTGGATAAAGAGAAAGTTTATCATTTAAAAACAATGATGCATAATATCGGAGATACCAAGAGTCTACAAGACCTACTTTCTGACAATACAAATTACCATAGTTGCCAACACCACCGCCTACATCAAACTTTGTCTTTTTAAATCTCAGTCCTTTTAATAATGGGCGCGCATCTGTCTCTAACAAGTCCCAGGCACGTTTCCATGTGGCCCACCCCCAACATTGGAAATATTTCAAGAAAAAAGTTTCTGGAAGTTTATCTTTTATTGGAGGAACAAAGCCTGTAATCGTTCCAACCCGATCATCATCCTTATATTTTTCCAAGCCCTCATTCATGAATTGCAAGAAATAAGGAGATAATATCAAATCATCCTCTACAACTATTACTTTTCCATACTTGTTGATGACTTCGGTAATACCAGCAATAAGGCTGTTAGCCAATCCCCAGTTTTTCTCACGCTCAACGATACTGATAGACTTGAAACCAGAAATGGTATGGATATACTTACGATTCTCTTCTACCCCAGCTTTCTTCTCTGGAGCTTTAGGTCCATCTGAAAAGATAAAGAGGTCAGAAAACTTTGCCTCGGCATTTTTGAGCAAGGACTCAACCGCTCTTTGGGTATGATCTGCACGATTATATGTAAAAAGTGCTATAGGTGCGTATGTCATAGTTATTTCTTTTGTGGCAATGTAATATGTTTGCCCATTTCTATACAAAATTCTTTAGTTATATCTCCATCATAGCCACCTTCTGAAGTAAAGGTCATTTCGCCAAAGTAGATTTTGCCATGAGTGATATAAAAATCGACACGAACCTGCGGATGTCCCTTTGCTAAAATGGAAGCATACTCCAATAGCAATTTCAGACAATCAGGCTTTGGAATAGCAACATCAGAACCTTTCAGCTTTTCATTGAGAACATTATGCAGCGGATTCCAATCACAATCAAAATATGAGAATGTAGACTGGGCACCATTTCTATCCGTACAAACCAAGATGCAGAAAGGCTTACCATCAAAGCAATAAACTTTATAATCTGCCAAAGCAGTCGTAAAGGTAGCATCATTGTCAAGCAATTCCTCCGCAATAATCATAGGTTTGATTTTCATATAATGGGGCTCGGCAGTGTCATAGCCATATTGTTTCTTCATCCATACATTAAACTGTCGCTTTACGATATTGACATCCATCTTATCTTTATCAAGAACTGGCATTATCGTATGACAACCATGATTCGTTTTCAGTATAAACTTCTTTGGAAGTTTCGAGAAGTCGATTTCATCGGCGCTCCTCCACACTGCGTACAACTTTGGGAGTGCAGTCTCACCTATACGTTCTTTCACGTATTCTCTAACCAAATATTTATCAGCAAGGCGAGTCCATTCTGTTGTGTCAGTATTGAATTTCATCCAATTGATCTTTTCATTCAAAGTTTTAGGATTCTTCCAATCAATATCATATCCAACCAATGCTTTATGCAATTCATTGGCGATTCCCTCTGGATAGAAATGGAATCGGAGCCAAAACTTTGTCCTAGCATAACATGAATGAATGCTATCAGGACATATTTCTCTTAGAAATTTCTTCATTTTATTTTCTCAATTTATTCTTTATTCGTAAATAATAATTTACAAAAGTAATAACTCTATTCAAGAACCAAAACATCAACTTACTCTCACGATAAGCTCTACCTATGACAGTATTGAAAGGTGACATCAAGAAATCAAGGTCTTTTCTTCCAATTATCATAGATGGAGAAGTAAATGTATTCTTGCAGTTAAATATTAATTCTGCAATTTCTGGCGTTATTGTCTTGTGCTCCTTAACTTGTTTATAGACAAACTTGCTTGTAAAAGGAGAAAAAGACAAGTCCAGAAAAAAATCATCTTTCATGTGCCAAAAATGCAAGATTTTTGCTTCATGAAAATACTGAATGCTCAAGGCAACCTGACAATTATACGCACCAGGCAAACATTCTATCACATAACCATAGTCATGGTCAACTTTCAGTAATGGACGTTGGTCTGAACTTGCATTCTTTTGAAACGTTGCTACTTTCCATTCTTCATTCCACTTTCTAAAGAATTCATGTGTAAACTCATTGTCACGTACAAACATACAACCTGAGTTGAACCAATAAGGTGCACCTGAGACATCCGTGTCATAAATACGCTTCAACTCATTAGTAATAAATTGATATGTGATATGGTTTTTAAACGGGCCATGCATTTCTGGCACCATGCCAATGTTCTTAACAGGTAAGTTATCCACTTCATCAAGTGATCCGCAGATAACGGTATCGGTATCTATCGTCAAGAAATCTCCATCTATCAAATTCCTTACACTGGTTTTTAGAGTACGCGAGCGTAGCCGACCATCATAATCATCAGGCAAATCTATGATTTTCAAATCTGTTATCATAGATGCCAACTGTGGTCTGTCCCTTACTCTTTCAGCTGTTGGATGGTCTGTCAAGACCACAACTTTATCTTTTGGATGAAATCGGCGAAGAGAAAACAGGGATACCCAAAACTCTTCCAAGAAAAAATCACTTTCTGAACTAATCAGAACATACACTAACTGTAACTTCATCTGTCATTATTATTTTTCAATATTATTATTTAAATCATAAATTCGAGACAAGATCCAACGATGAGACTCACATCTGACACAATTAATAAAATGCGAAGTAGATGGCTGGGGCTGTTTCCTCAGTATCCATCGTTTGAGGTATCCCAAGCAATGTTTAAACGAGAGATGACTATAGCCTCCCATCTCTAACAACATTTCATAATAAGGCTGCATGGACAGGCAATGGGCATCAACAGCATCCATATAGGCTTTTTCATCATCAAATATTTTTTTATCGGCTTCCAAAAACTTATAGACTGCAGCATCATGGCATGTATCCACGATTCTTCTCTCTGCATCAAAATGAACAACGGATAAATTCATCACAACCTGATCTTCTTTAAACTGCAATGTTGAGACAAGACCATCCCTCCATAAAGGTTTGTCACATTCCTCATCAAAACAAAAGTTGCCCAAACTATAAACGATAGTTTTTTTTCTGTAAATTTCCCATGGTTGTGGAACATGAGGATGACCAGCTATCACTGCATCAGCTCCCATGTCTATAAAATGACGATAAAGAGTTCTGATCTCGGGAAGAGGCAGTGTAAAATATTCCAACCCAGCATGAGGCAACACGATTAGGTAGTCACAATACTGTTTAGAGGAAACGATTAATTTATCAATATCAGGATGTCCCATCCATGCAGCCCCCTTTCTGCTTTTACAGAAAGTTATATCATCAAGTATTCCAAATTCATATTGGGTTATCGCCAAAAAACCTATTTTTTGTCCCTTCATTTCAACAACCCTCACTTGATAAGCTTCGTCCCAAGTGCCTGCACCAACTATCGTTTCGTCTGAAAGACTCGACATTGTAGCTTCAAGAGCTTTCTCCCCATAATCCATCGTATGATTATTGGCGAGTGAAAAGATATTGAAATTATTACTTTTTAAAAAATCAATAGACTTAATATCCTGTGATATATTAGGACCACTTTTCTTCATCGGATCAGAAGAAGAAATATGGACAGGACCTTCAAAGTTGACAACATTGAAATCAGCATCATCTAACTGTTTTTGCAATTCATCCCCAAAACGTAATCCCGACAAAGATGGAGAAAAGAAATCGCCAACAATATTAACCTTTATCATGACTTCATGTATTTTTTATACCAATTAATATATGTATATACCGCCCAAAATCTTCGGGCATCCATGTCCCTACCACTCATAAATTCATCACGAAGGGAAATAAATCTTTCCACATCCAACTCAGGCAGCAATTCCCTCACGTTCCGCTCTGTTATAACATCAAGCAATTTGCTTTTCAATGAGCCTCTGAACCAATCATTGGTTGGGGGCATGAAACCTTGCTTTTCACGATTAAACATTTTTTCAGGGACCATATCAAATAAGATACTTTTCAAAATGCTCTTCAATTTCAAGGTAGGAGTGTACATATACTCAAAAGGAATCAAGCGAGAATATTCAGCAATGCGATAGTCCATGATAGGATTTCGCAGTTCTAAACTACATCGCATGGTAGCTCGGTCAACTTTTTGGTTAACAGCATTCATAAAGAACTTCATGTCATAGTCGGAATAAGCCAGAGCACCACGTTCTTTATGAAAAATATCATAATCAGGAAGCAACCTTGCCAACTTCAATCGGTTAAACTTCTCAGCCCCTCCAAAGTCATAGACAAATATACCTTCGCTCCTGAAAACATCCGCATAATCCCGCTGAGTGGCATAAACCATATCTGTATACCCCTTTTTCCATAAAAAATAAGGAGAAGCCAGCTTCCTCAACCAATATGGCTTTTGATACTGACGCAAACGAGCCATAATATATTCATATTTCTCATATCCAAAGAAAAGTTCATCACCACCATCACCACCGAGCACAACTGTGACGTCCTCTCGAGCTTTTTGTGCTACCAATGAACTTGGTATCATAGAAGGGTCACAGAACGGTTCATCAAAATAATTGATGTAGTCATCAAAAATCTGCTGTTGGTCTTCTCCTACACACATACTTACCTTGATTGGAATCCCCAAGGACTTAGCTACGTTCTTGGCATATTGGCTCTCATCATAACGAGCATTGTCAAAGCCAATCGTATAAGCACAGATGTTATGGTTAATTTTTGAGACAATTGCCGATGTCAAGGAAGAATCAATACCGCCGGAAAGGAAGATACCTACAGGAACGTCTGCACGCAGTCTCTTCTTTACAGAATCAAAAAGCAAATCACGGACAGTTTCCTTAGCTTCATCAAAACTCTTCGGAACAGTAAAACCACAGGTGTTATCAAAGATGTTCCAATAATTACAGATTTCCAGTTGGTTATTCTCCAAATGATAGATGAGTTGCTGACCTGCACGTAGTTTTCTCACTCCTTTTAAGATACAATAAGGGTCTGGTATATAGCCTTGCAACACATAAAACTGGCGTGAAAGTTCATCCACTTCCAATTGATGTCCGTATTGTACTACTTTAAGTTGGGATGCAAACTCAAACCCTCGGCTCGTATGCCAATAATAAAAAGGTTTCTTCCCCAAGCGGTCTCTTGCACCAACCAATATTTTATTTTTACTGTCATAGATGACATATGCAAACATTCCGTTCAAGTAGTTGACACATGCTGTTCCAAATTTCTCATACATAGCACAAATCACCTCCGTATCTGAGGTTGTGCGCAAAATTACATCCGAAAGATATTGACTTTTCAGTTCCTTGTAATTATAGACCTCACCATTGAATACTATGCTGATGTTTTCATTATAAACAAAAGGCTGGTTAGAACGGGCATCCAAATCCAATATGGACAAGCGGACATGTCCAAATGTCAACTTCAACTCAGAACTGACATCAAATTCCTTAATACCAGTATGGTCAGGACCTCGGAAATTCATCAACTCCAGCTTACGTTCAATCACCTCACTGCTATAGCGCAAGGTTGTTCCAAAAATTCCACACATTTTATTGTAATCTTAGTTTAAACCAGTTTTTTAGGATCGTCAAATTAGGACGAATCTGTTTCATGTATCCACGCTTTCGAAATTTTCTATAATACTTGAGCATTTTGAAAAAAGGCAATCGAGGCAAATGATATTGCTCTATTCCAAAAGCAAAATCATCATATGGATACTGCTGATGGAAATTACGCTCATACCAGTCAAGAAACATTAAGTTAGCCCAAACGCCCTTTTCTGCATTCTTGGAATAATTCTTGGCACAGGATAAGTTTTCATTTGAAATGCGGAAAGTAAAAAGGATGTCATTTGTCGTTGCTATTCCGTTCTTACTCAGATAAATTGCCGTAGCACTATCACTAAAAGCTGCCGTAGGAAAATCGGGAAAGCCACTCATAGCTTTCAAAGCATTAGTCTTGAAAACATAGTCAGCAAGACATAGTACCATCTTTTTCACTCCAAAATATTGTAAAAATTCCTCTTGACTCTGATATTCAGGAATATCACCATCTATCAAAGCTTCTTTTCCATTTTCCAAGCGCACAGCCTTTGCCCTCAAAATGTCAACATTAGGATATTTCTGTACAAGCTTGTCTATTTCCTCCAAAAATGTTGGCTCATACACATCATCGTCGCTTGCCATAATGAGATATTCTGTTTCACACAACTCAACCAAAAAATTCCAATGAGACACAAGGCTCTTTCCCCCCATATTCTCATCATTTCTACGATAGACAAAGCGAATGTCTCCTCCGCATACATTATTATATATAGGCTTCAATTGTTCTGGTGAGCAATCATCAGAAACAATCACTTTAAAATCTGTATAGGTTTGTTTCTTAATGCTCTCCAAAGCCTCCTTTAGGAAAGAAGCTTTATAGGAAGGCACTAGAAAAGTGTATTTTGTTTTGTTCATTTTCAATTTCCAACTAATTTTCTTAACACCTTGATTCTAAACACAAAATCAGAAAAGAGCAGAAAGCCCATCAATATACCAGACAGCAAGGTATAACGCACACCACCTGCCATCAATGCAAATGGAGCATAGAAAAAATAACAGATAATTTTCATAAAAGGGTAATGCGTGAGGTAATAGACCATGCTATTTTGCCCTACATGAGAAAAAATTTTTATTGGTTTATTTGCTACGTATTTAAAAATATTATTGATTACTACACAACCACTCAGCTCATAGATAACACATAGAAAATAATTGCTTCCACCAGTATCATTAGCTCGAAAATCCATACTTGCTGGGAAAAAGAACTTGCCTAAGAATATCATTATAGACACAATAAAAACGCCATGGGCAAATTGTTTTTCTCTCAACCACGAACCCAATGCATAAAAAGCTAAGCCATGAAACATGTTACCAAAATAAAACGGAACATGAAATTGGAAATGATGGGAACCTATAGCGAGGGGATAACATAACTCATTTTTCACTGACATTATATAAACAAGCCATCCCAAAACTAAAGCCAATCCTATTATTACCTGGGGGGGCAATCGATTTCTTGGTAAACTTACATACACAACTCTCACTACAAAAAGAGAAAGCAAGAACCAACATGCCATCGAGGGAAACAATGTTGACCAATTGATAAGCCACCAAAACTCATCTTTCAAGAAGCCTATTGTCAATGGATTGTTGGCTTCCAAGAAGAATTCTTGACATGCAGTTATTACCAATCCCATAAATGTAAAAAACATATAGGGAATAAGTAAACGTTTTGCAGAATTGCGAACAACAGTCTTGATAGGACGCTCCTTAAACATCATTCCTGCCTTGAAGAAAAACCATGCCATATAGAATGAAAGAAAGAATCCTATAAAAGAAATAACAGGGTTCGTATATTCACAAAATGTAGTCTGGTGATTAAAAAAAATCATATTGACAATTAAAACAGCACAGGCATTGTCAAGATAGTATTGTCTTTGTTTCATTTCTTTCACTTTCGAAAAATAGTATTTCGTATCCACTTCAAAGGATACAAAATTAAATTACCCAACTTGTATGTTGGAGATTTTACTAAAGCAAGATAAGACCACTTATAATGCTGAAGTTCATTATGCCAAGCTATCATATCACCAAAATAAGGGGAATAAATATCCAAGTGATTCAACACCAACTGGCGATTGGTTTCAGAAAGATTCTTATTTGTTCCACTTACCATAGAAACGCCATGTTTTCTATAAAAAAACAAAGTTTCTGGAATACGATAGACTTTATCATCAGGCTTCAAAAGAGACAACCAAAAATCCCAATCCTCATGACCATGGCGCATGTTTGTGTTATAGCCTACAGTCTTATCATAGTCCTCGCGGCGATATACACTTGAAGCAAGAAATAGATTCTGCCATAATAACGCATCATAATTATATGAAGG
Source organism: uncultured Prevotella sp. (assembly GCA_900554835.1). Taxonomy (GTDB): domain Bacteria; phylum Bacteroidota; class Bacteroidia; order Bacteroidales; family Bacteroidaceae; genus Prevotella. The sequence goes on from USJD01000020.1 coordinate 10,651, forward strand.
CATTTGCTTTATTTCATTAAAATCACCAAAATATTTGCACAGACAATTTACTAATTTTGTCTCAGGATGCTGGTCTAGATATGAGACTGATAGTTCTATATACTTCTCACCTATCTTATCGTCGGAATCCAATGGGAGTATATATTTACCATGTGAATGTCTAATACCAACATTACGAGCATTCGCAAGTCCACCATTAGGAATGTCAACGACAAGAAACCGTTCATCTCTTTGCTCATACTCTTTGGCAATTTGCAGTGTTTCATCCTTGGATCCATCATTTACTATCACACATTCCCAATCTTGAAAAGTGGAAGCGAGTACACTATCAAGTGCATCACGCATGTACATTGCTTGATTATAGCAAGGCACAATAATTGAAATAATTGGTTTCATATTATCTTTTTACTAGAAAATCTCTTAGCTTATAACATATTTGGATAATCTTTGCCAAATGTGGGTGTCCTAATATCAATAATGTTTCAGCTTTACCCGTATATATCCCAAATTTCTTTCTCAACAAAAGATATGGTTTCATCAGATGATAGGCATGAGCAAACAATAGTTGGTTATAAGTAATATTCGCAGCATACCGCTCAAAAGATTCGTTATATTTATACTCTGTTATTTTATTGAAAGCCTCCATCATAAGATGCTCATTTTGATATAGTTTTAAAAAAATCTTCGGATTTGTTTGTTCACTATGGTTTGCTGTCCAAGAACCTTGCGACATAAAACGATATACACAAGTTTGATCTTTTATATACCACACTTTACCAGCCCATCCGCACCACATCTGAATAGGAAAATCTCCGACGAACCAGCCCTTCGCCTCTGTAGGCATCGCATCTTTCACAAACTTCCTCATCATGATGGAACAAGTAGGTATAAACCCTCCACCTTTTTCAATAATGTCTTCCATTGGAGATTGCTGATCCGCAGGATATCTTATATATGGTTTTTTATTGCCATTAGAATCTTGATAGGCATCAGTCCAACACATACTATAATCAGGATGAGATTCCAAGAAATCAACTTGTTTCTGTAGTTTCAATGGGTCAATCCAATAGTCATCACCTTCACAAAATGCGACATATTTACCATGCGCGTGCTCATCCATAATTCTCCCAAGGGAACCATCATGCTTGGAATACTGATTCTCCGTTTCAAGAATCGGCTTGATGATGTCTGGGTACTTCTCTGCATACTCCTTGATTATCGTTGCGGTTCCATCCGTAGAGGCATCGTCATGCACAATCGCCTCAAATCTAAAGTTTGTCTTTTGCATCACAAAGCCTTCCAAACAGTCACGAATGTATGCTTCTTGGTTGTATGCTATGCAGCGAATTGTAACCATTAATGGTTGCTGGTTTTTAATATCCTGTTCCATAATATTTCGAAAATAATTATATACTCAATTTATCAAACCTGTGATTCATAGTCAAGATATAAATAAATAGTTTAAGTCCAACATTGTTCAATTGAAAACATATATCATATAATTCCCCCCATCTATGTAATTGTCTATTAACCCTAAAATTATAAAATTGCAGGTCGTTTTTCTACGATTTTCTTTGAAGTAAGTATTTGACATCCTTTAATTCGTCAAACCTAAACAGCATAGCGCCTCCTATGTATATTATGAATCCCAACAAACCACCTACAAATATTTGAAGCAACATATTGGGGATAAAATAATTTATGCCATGAATACAAAGCCACATGAAGAGGCTTAATCCAAATATAGGAAGCAAATCTTTCATCTGCTTAAAATACCCAACTTGAATCAACTTTCCTGTATAATAAGTGTTTATTATAAGTGCTATCATCGAAGAAACAATATTGCCCAAACAGAAATAAACCAACCCAAGTGGCAGAGTTATAACAAGAATCGTCAAGCCCAACACTTTCTTGATAATCTCTAATCTAAAAAACAGGTCAGAACGCCCTTTCACCTGAAGAAGATTTAAGTTGATGGCATGGATAGGATACCACATCATCGAAAAACAAATAATTTGCAACAAGATGATACAAGCCTCCCACTTTGCTGTAATCATAGTGATTACCAATGGACGAGCTAAAGCTGACAACATCAGCATAATGGGAAATATGACAAAAGCTGAAACTTTCAGCATTCGACGATAATTATAAGCTAATTGCTCATCATCGTTTTGCATTTTGCTCAAAACAGGAAATGACACATTAGAAATGACTCCTGTAATATTTTGAGAAGGCATTGCGGCATAGTTCTGAGCACGATTATAAACACCCAACTGAGACGGAGAATAATATTTTCCAATAAAGACAGGAGCTACGTTGTTGTATACAGTGTCTAATATTTGAGAAAACATCAGTTTATTGCCATATCCCCACAAATACTTGAATGCATCCTTAGACCATTTCGCCTTAGGTAACCAACGTACAGCTACCCAATTCAAGATAAGTGCAAGTATTCCAGAGAAGAAATTAGACAACACCAATGCCCACAAGCCATACCCTGTATAAGCAAGTACAATTCCTGCAATAGCTCCAAAAAACCTTGTTGTCAAAGAAATCTTTGTCTGAGTTTTAAAGTCAAGTTTACGGCGTAATATTACATTTTGAGGAGTAATCAGCGGAGTATAAAGAAAGCCTATTGCGGTAATTCGCATTAATGGTATTAAAACAGGAGTATTGTAAAAGTCAGCAATCCAAGGTGCCGCAAAAAACAACATCGCATAAAGAAATATACCTACAAATATGCTATAATAGAAAGCTGTAGACAAATCTCTCTCCGTCAATTCCGGTTTACGAATCAATGCATTCGCCAATCCTCCATCCTGAATAGTACTTGCTACAGCCATAAATACTGCTGGCAATGCCGTTATTCCATAATCCGATGGGGACAATAATCGAGCCATAACTATTCCAACAATGAAGTTCATTCCATAATTGGAAAATTGATTAAAGAAGCTCCAATACAATCCTTTTTTAGTCTTTCCTTTTAAATTTTCTTCCATTATATTTTTACTTATTGTAAATGATGTTTAAACAAATACTTGTCTATCACTTTAAATGTCAATTTCTCTACAGTGTGTATTCGCACATAATCTATTATTATACAGATAAGGAACACACACAAGACTGTGATTACAGCATAAAGACATGCATTTGGTGTGTAATATTTTTCAATATTATGCAAGGTATCATTCCCCACATTCCAAAGATGTTAAAAATAGACTTCTACTACTTAATGGCTCTTTCGCCATTTCTGCCATCATATCCGAATTAACAACATAGTGATGAGCTACTATGAACAGCATCACGATGATACGGTATAATTCTAAATTTGAATTGCGTTGTTTAACTTGCGGTTGCATAAATGTAATTTGGTTTATATATAAATTGCATCTACTGCAGTAACGTGATGGTGCTGAGATAACAGGGTTGCTATACTCAGACCTACGTAGCCGATTCCGACTACTGCTACTTTTATATCATTGAAGTTCTTCATTTATTCCTATTATTATAGTTCATTTTTTATTTTTTTCCCAATGATGAACCAAATACTCATTTACCTTTTTATTTGGAGAGAAAACACGTATCTCTTCTATATCCACATCACAGTCTTTGAGATAATCGACAAGCCCTCTGCTTAAAATTTTACATTTGTCCCACTTGGCTATGAAATAGCGATTCGGAGTAACGCAACTTATTCTATCCCAATTCTTAATACTTAACTTGCTTTTGCTCAATTCTTGGTATATATGGTAAAAACTATGCTTCAGCATCTCTACAGATTGAGCGTCTTTCCAATTATGCGCAAGTATATACAAATACATATAAAAATCAATACTCTTGGCTCCATTATCTGCTTCTAACAATGCTCTCCAAGAACAAGACTGTGACTCTTTTACATAAATGGCAGTTGGATCTATTTGATGTATAATGAAATTTTCAATTCGTTCATTGATATTTTTTTGTTTTCCTAACCAAGCTAAAAAATCTTGTTTTTTCTGCATACAAGATAGAAGCAAGAATGGAGAAACAATCGATAAATGAGAATCGTTTGCTGAATCAAATATTATTTTGACAGCATCTTTAGCATTCTTTACTAATTGTGAAGAAATATTCTCACCTGTAAGAGTTTCTGAAACTAACACTTTTTTCAGTAATTCATTCCAGTGTTTGAAACTCTCGAAGTTGTGACTATCATACATCAAAAATATATCATTGAATTGTTTTGCGGACAATCGCAACCACATACCAGCGTCAAAAAATCTTTCGTTGTTATTAAGCAATGGCAAAATATGTTCCCAATTATTATTTACCATTCTAAGTAACTCTTCTTCTTCCATGTGGTCAATGGCATATAGCAATGCATTACGTGCAGTTTCATTTGAATGCTCTATCCTTGCAATTTTACCCATCAAATCCACATAGGCATTATGACTATTTTTGTCTAATACCATCAATCTTTGAGTAAAATGAGTCAACAAAGGATGTAAAAAAGAATCATTTTTCAAAGATGCAATTTGAAAAAGATAATCTTCCTCAGTCCCATACAAAGAAGATATTTTCTCTGATAAGAAATTGCTTTTTAGTCTTATGCCTTCATTTTGCTTTGGGAAATGTTTTTCCAACAAGGATAACACGTCTGCGTATTCTTTTTCTCCAACTTTTTCATTTAATGCAGTGTCGAGTTCTTTCATCAACATTGCAAATGCAAATAGTTTCTCTTTTTCATCTTTAATGTCTTCCTTAAATAATCTTATTAAACTTGGAAAAGTATCATTCTCTCTTTTCGACTGTTCAAATATGTACAATAATCCAATAGTGAAATTCTCTTTGGCAATTTTACCCTTCCAAGGAGCATTTGATAATGATATATTAGTAATATTGTCAGTAAACTGAATAGAAAACTCCTCGCTTCCAAATTTCCTTCGAAATGCAGACCCTGTGCTCAGCGAAATCCATTTCAACATATCTAAAGGAAGATATTGAAGTAGATAGAAACATAATGCTTGATATGCTCTTTGGGCTTTATCCATATATATGAATAAATTCTTGTTGTTGCCAAGTAAAAGTAAATATAGAACTAACAAGGACGTGTCATCGAACATATTAAAAACCACATTGGAATTTCTTGTTTCAAAATTATCGATTTCTATTTTATGTTGGTAGAAATCATATTCGTCTTTTTTAGGTCGTCTAAAGTAATCGTCCAACACCCGAAAATCAAAATTTCTATCCATTTCTTTCAAGTCAACAATTAGAGTATGAGTCCAAACACAACCAGGACGTTCCATTTCTTCTGCATACCATGTCTTGGCAAAAGCATATTTTTCGCCATCAGATAATGGATAGAAGGTCATATACGAATCTTCCCCTAACTCATTTCTGAAACCTGTCCAGTCACTTAGAACAGACATCAAAGATGAGTCGTTGTTAGGTCTTACAGGAAAAGAACTCGCCAATAGTCCATGGCCTTTGTTATAGCCATATAAAGTCTGTTCTATAATCATTCCTTTATAAGAAAATATAATGGTAGAGATAAATCATGTACAATTTTGTCTCCTATTTCAACAAATGATCTTTTCCCTTCTCGCGTCTTTGCTTTAATTTCTTTTTTGGTTGCTTCATAATTTCCTTGTTCTTCTGTTGGATATTCCAATCCCTGTGCACTCAGACCTATAATTTCAAAGTTAGGAATATGATTTTGAATAAAATTAAACAAAGCGGGAGAATATTCTTTCAAATATGTTTGGGGATTATTTGATATAGTTCCATTGTTTGTCTTCTTGTCCCACCAAGATAATACTATCACCACTTTCTTAAAACTTTTCTTACTCAACAAGCATTTTAGAACCATGATGTTCATAGCTACTGCTGACATTGTCTTAATTGAAAAAGGCGGAACGTCTTTTGCAGGCATAGGCTTTTCGTCATTTTCTGCCCCATGATCATCTTCGAATTCAGGTGGGATAACCTCATTCATGAAATATACCAATGTATCCGTATCTTTGAGCCATTCTGAAACTAACTCAGATTCTTTTAGTTCAATAAAATCTCTGAAATTTTCTCCAAGGAAATCTGGAACCTCAACTTGTAATCTCGCATCAGAATTAGCCACCTTAAGATTGATCTGAACTGTTTCATTTTTGTCTGAATAGTTGCGATCAATAACCTTCATGCTTTTATAGGCATCACTCAATCTGTTTAGCACCGTGAGGTCGTCTGCCAAATTCATTTTATCAGCCACGAATTTTATACCCTCAATTTTTTCAGGATGCATTAAACAATACCATAAAGCACCTATATAGGTGGATTTTCCAGAACCAGGCAAACCCGCTATCATACATTTTGTTATACTCATATGCTCTTCCTTATTCATTCAACAATGTTTGCACCCAATTGGATTCTTCGCATTGACAATTTGTATGGCTATTCAAAGTATTAACAATATACTTGAACACATCACCCAAGCCTTGGTCTTTCATGTCGTTTGCAACAATTTCAAACTTGCTTGAGATATTGATACCATAATCAACTTTCATTTTGTTTTCCAAATCTTGGCTTTGCTTCTTATACAACACTTTAATCTCATCTGTCTGATTTAAGTCAATCTTATTGTATATGATGTCGTACTCTTTTGGAACTTTAAATACCCCAGCCGATGCCATACGGCTGAGTAAAAGTTGAAAATCATCGCAAAAATCGTTATAATCATCTTCGTTATTAACAGATGATGAATCTATAAAAAATATAATATGATGCGAATTGATTAAGCCTTTATCTTTCATTACTTCTGACAAATTACTAGTATAGATATTCTTGTATGTTTCTCCAGCTCTGTCAGAAATGATAAGTTTATTTTGTACATCATTCTTAGACAAAGTTAAAGTTAAGAATTGTCCTTCTAATGTTGTCGTTCTAATATTTCTCTTGGAGGTTTTTAATGACTCATTGCGAATATAAGCTCTACGTTCAAATCCTACATAAGTATCTGAGTCAATGAATTTATACCCATCGATTTCTCCTGTACACATAAACTCATGGTACAAAGAAGCAACAAACGTTGATTTTCCTACCTCTGAAAAACCTACTAAGGTTACAAGATGGGTATTGTAATCACCTAATACATCATTGATGTTTTCATCTGTCATGGAATCGCAATAGTATTGCGCTATATTTTCTATTGCATCATCCTTTATAACATTGTCGTGCTTTAGCTGTGCAACACCTGCTAAAGACTCTAATATATCTTTTTTATCTTCCATTGTGTTATTCCTTTAATAAGTCTTCCAATAGTAGTTCATGGTATAAGTAAACTAAGAACTCTTTTGGACTCAGTTCAAAGTCTTTCAGATAATCGCCATATTCATTATCTCTTGCATTTACTATTTCATGCAATATCAAAGATGAACCAGATCTTATGTCATCAACAAGGCACACATCCGTTTCTGCCAAGTTTTTTAGGATTTTCTCTATCTTCTGTTTCTGCCCATTTCCACCACGTGGAAAAATACGTTGCATTAACTCCACAAAGTTTTCTCTTTGAGGTATCTGCGGTTTGTTGATAAAATAATGTTCCAATATCAATTGAATTTTCAAGAAATCATTCGTTTCTTTTATTTCTTTTATGAATTGAGACATTTCTTCATCCCATGCCATCAATGCCAAAGATTGGATATTATCAGATATATCATCGGAGATAGTTTCACCTTGTCGGAAACTTCCAGTAAACATTGATTGTACAAAGTCTCTTGGATATTTCTTTTCACCGATTACTTCTCCCTCTGCATATTGGTCATATTTAAAATATAGCTTATATAGTATATTCTTATAATTCAATTTCCCCCAATTCCCATGCACTTGAATCATAACGTTTTGCAACGATAATGATCGCAATGCAACTTCCTTGTCATCTTCGCATTCTTCTATAGCCAAATAGATGCAATAGAAAACAAGTGCGCATTTTATACGTTTGGGAAAAATATAGTTTCCCAAGCCATTGTTTGAAATGTATTCTGTCACGAAATCGTTCAACTCTTTACAATCCCGATTTGTCACATAGCAATCAGCCAATTCCTCAAAATCACCGAAAGAGAACGACTCATTACCAATGTATTCGGAACAGGCTCTTGCCAATACGTCTGTTTCAGTCTCTTCAAGTGGTACAATAAGACCACATTGCATGAGAATATTGTTTAGTACATTATTCATCACTTTATCATGTTATAAAGTTCAACCCACCTGTTGTCTTCCCTGATTTTTTCCAAGAACACTTGATTTCTCATATAGGCAGAGCCTGTACAATCAATCTTTGGGTACATCTTTTGTATTATCTCTTTTGAATTTGGACACTGTTTAAACTTGTATCTAACATCACGCTTGGATAAACCATCTGGAAGTCTCTGATCGATAACTGCTGCAGGTTTATTATCATCCTTCCATAAATCATGTTTTTTCAATGTAACCTTTAATGGCTTGGATTGTTCTTCATCCTTCACAAATTGTTCCCCATCATACTTCTGAACTCTCAAATCCACTTTCAATACATCGTTTTTATTATCATGTTTTTCAATGGAGAGTTCTATGATATTATAGACAGGTTTATATGTGTTATCATTCACATTTCCAGGATTTAAAGAGCCTGAGTATATGTGCACAGCATTATTATTCACATTACTGTTAGCTATATGAACATGTCCATATAGCTGCAAAGCATACCTTTTATCCAAGTCTTTGGCTATTGTATCTTTATTCAGCAAGAAATCTAATGGATGATGACACATCAGTATGTTAATAATACCATCCTTACATTTTGCACCACGATACGCTATTTGGGGAAGGAAAAGACGATGTCCGTCTGTTCTTTTGGGATCTGTGTCATAATCATTTAAATCACTAATCAATGCTGAATTCACGCCATACAAATTGACTTGATAGCCTTCGAGGTTATCTTCAAATTCAGAATGCCAAAACATTTCAGCACCATCATACCTGTCAACACCCAATTCTAAAGCTCTAAGCATAAAAGGTTCAGCATTGTCTCTCTCATCATTGCAAAAGTAATTGTATTCTTTAAAAGGTGTATATAATTTCTTGATGAAAGAAAAATCTTCGTCAACCATCTTATTCCACCACCAATCACAATCATTCCCGCGATTAGATATAGCTTGATGAATGAATTCTCTCACACACTTGGGATGTTCATTTACATTCTTGTCATGGTTGCCAGGAACAGTATAAACTTCCTCGGTTTTACAATCCACGGTTTTACACAGTTCTCGAATAAACGAATTGGCTCGTTTATACTCATCTGCTGATCCACTAAAGGCAATATCTCCACATATTAGAATTTTATCAAAATTATTACCCGTTCTTTGACAATAATAACCCAAATCTTGTAGCATTAGGTCTCTTATGTCTGTGTAATCGTCAGCGGGATCAAGTTGTTTCTTCCAATGTATGTCAGAAAGTTGTAATAGTCGAATTGTTTTCATATCATTTATTAGCGAATTTCATTTGAGTTTAATGACTCTTTTAATATATTTATGTAATCTTCTGATAAGCCATTTTGCAATACTTCCCACATTTTCAGAAGGATATCTTTGTTCTTACCTATCCATTCTTTCATAACTTTTTCAGCCTTTGTATCACATTGACCAGCTAAAAGTGATCCATCATTAATTGCAAATGAAGCGTCATGGTTGCCAATATGTACATGTGGACGATTATCTTCTTATGTTTTCTATAGAACACATCACTTACATAAAAAGAAAAGCGGTAGTCTTTTTTGCAAAATAAAAATTTATACCACCAAGATAATGGAACTTACCGTCAAGGATGTTCTCTTCCTCACTGACATTTTTTATATTAATTCTCATTTCTATATGTACTTCTCTTTCTCCACCACCAATGCCAAATTCTAAAGAATGTGTATCCATTAAGGCTGTGTATAGTTGTGGAAAGTGTTTTCAACAAAGAAAATCTTCACCGATTTCTTAATGTAGTCATTCAAATACCACAGGACAAAGTTCTTTACAGCTTCTCACACCATTCTTTTGAATAACAAGAGATTTGTCTACTTCCTCCCCATTCAACCATTTAATTATCTGTAAAGGAACATTAACTCCTGCGTTATGTGTAAATGGATACTGTCCACCAAATCTGCAATTCATTTCCAAAACATATTTTTCACCAGTTTCAGTTATAAAGCAATCAACATCAAGCATTGCAACATGATGCAAATGAACAGATATAAGTTTAGCAATATCCTCGAATGTTGCTGGTTCAACTGTTTCTGCTATATCTGTTTCACCAGATCGCATTGCGACTTTCTTCTTAGCGAATGTTGAGACATAATTGCCGTTCAAATCATTAAGGATTTCTATGCCATATTCTTGACCTTTTATCATCTGCTGAATAATGATACAAGAATCTTTATCTACTTGGGATTCATACTTCAGATATGTATCGAAAATTTCCTTATGAAGCTTCGCATAAAAAACCAGCAATTCCTGTTCATTACATGCCTTATATATTCCTATAGATCCCATGCCCCAGCGTGGTTTCAAGATAAAAGGATAGTTTACAACACCTTCTGCTATGTCTTTTCTTAAATTCTCAAGATTGAGATATGATGGAGTTTGAGGTAATCCTAAACGAACAAGAAATTCATAAGTTGACCATTTATCATTACAAATTTGAGTAACATTATAGTCTGATACTACAACCTTTATACCTTCCTTTTCAAACTCATCTTTATTTTTTGCCAAAACTGGCAAATCTATATCAAAGAGAGAAATGATTGCAGATATTTGATTTTTCTTACAATATGAAATCAAGAAATTGATATACTCTTTATCATATATAGCAGGTGTAATAACATAACCATCTGCTTGATGCAAAGTATAAGTATCTATACTATTAGAGGCATAAACTTTTCCTTGACCACATAATGCCTTTTTAAAATATTCAACAAGATAGGTTCTTCGTCCTGCTGATGTTAATAAGATATTCATAATTCTATCAATTAAAGTTCTTTTCTAAATAATATCTATCAGTTTTAATATCAGTTTGATATCTTGTCCAAATTAACTGAAATCCCATTTTTGCATACAGAGATTTAGCAAATTTATTATTGGTATGAATTCCAATTTTCTGCATTCCTCTAGACTTTACCAAACTTATTGCTCTATTCATTAATTCTGTAGCAATATGCTGCCCCCTATACTCTACATCAACGCATACTAAAGGGATATACGCTACTTTTGTTTCCATATTATTACAATATGCAGCAACTATTCCTACCATTTTTTTATCTCCATCCATACAAATAACAGATGTCGCTAATTTGCAAAGCTTTTCATAATACATATCAACATCAATACGAGGAAGCAATGGAGGAAGGAAATCACACGAAACCTTTTCAATAAATAATTGGAAAGACTCTAGAGAAACATACGATAAATCCGTTAAGTATTGCATAAAAATAAAGCTCTTAAAGTTTTACAAGTAATTAGCGCTAGCATTTTAGTTTATTTACGTTATCTTACTCGTAAAACCTTATTTATTATTTTATAATACAATCCAATGTTCTCTGAAGATCCTCATCGCTCAATGCATGGTGCATAGGCAAGCAGATTACGCTATTTGCCATTTTATGAGCATTTGGAAGGTTTTCTGGTGCTGCACTTTCCAATCCACGATAGGTTGAGAACTCGCTGATCAATGGATAGAAATAGCGACGGCCAAGGACATTGACAGCCTTCATCTTGAAATAAAGGTCGTCACGGGTCATGCCGTACTTCTCTGCATCAATGAAGATTGGAAAGTAGCTATAGTTATGTTTCACGCCTGGCATATCATCGAAGAAGGTGATGCCCTCTACAGGACGCAAAGCCTCACGATACTTGATGGCTACCTGATGACGAGCCTCAATAGCGGCATCTACCTGCTTCAAATTGAGCAAGCCGTATGCGCTTCTGATTTCATCCATCTTGCTGTTGATACCAGGACCTACTACAGTCACCTCATCAGCGATACCGAAGTTCTTCAGGTAGTCAATACGCTTCTTGGTCTTCTCATCGTGCATCACAAGTGCTCCGCCCTCAATGGTGTTATATACCTTTGTGGCATGGAAGCTGAGCGTACTCATATCGCCTGCGTTCAAAAGTCCTTCGCCATTCACTTCTACTCCAAAGGCATGAGCTGCATCGTAAATAACTTTCAAACCATACTTGTCTGCGATGTCCTGGATTGCCTTGGTATCGCATGGTTTTCCATAGACATGAACTGGCATAATGGCGGTAGTACGTGGTGTGATGGCCGCCTCAATCTTGTTAGGATCCATATCGCCTGTTGCAGGGTCTATATCTACAAAGACCGGCTTGCATCCGTTCCACCAGATACTATGGGTTGTTGCCACGAAACTATAAGGGGTTGTGATGACTTCGCCTGTAATGCGAAGAGCTTGCAATGCCGTCATCAGTGGCAGGGTGCCATTGGTGAACAGGCTCACGTATGGCACTTTGAGATATTCTGCCAATGCCTTTTCCAACTCCTTGTGGAAGCTTCCATTATTGGTAATCCACTTACTATCCCAAATCTTCTTCAACTCTGCAGTAAAATCGTCAAGATTTGGAAGAAGTGGCGATGTTACTGTTATTAATTTGTTATCCATAAGCAGGAATTTATATTCTTTTATTTATTTTTTTTATATGTGGTTTCTCTTCGGGTTTCAAAATCGCTTAGGCTACTGCTACTTTTATACCTTAAAAGTTATTCATATCGTAGCCATGATTATGTTTAAGACATGATGTTTGTTCGAAAGCCTACCCGTCCTTCCTTACCGTTAAGGAAGGCTCCACCTTTCTTCTCGGTCTTCTTCAATAGTCTTTACGCCCCCTTCGTTTCCCCCGTTTCCGGGGGACAGAAACCTCAGGGAAGAAGAGAAAACCGCTCCTCCTCGTCGCTCATAAGGTTGACGGACCATCAGAGGTCTAGTCAGAGAGATTAGCGGGATGGGACCGCATGACAATAGGCTTATTCCATTATCAAATTCGGTGCTTCTCTACCATTTTTCTGACATCAGAGATTTTATAAAATATGGTATTACGAATCTTATAATATGGAAGTTCACCACTTTCACGCAGATTTCTTATAAAATCTCTGCTTACACCACCAAGATAAGACAAGATGGTTTTATTCGTCAAGAACTCTTGATCTTGTTCTTTCAACGAAATCACTTTCTCTATCACATTGATGCCAACACGAGTTTTATATTTTTCATTTGCCATAATTGTATAACTGTTAAGCCATATCAAACTTTACTTCCAAAAGCTCGCATTTTCGCTAGAATTTGCTGTTTCTTGTCTTCTGGAAAGTTTGGACTCGAAAGCAACTTTAGTATCTCTGCCTCTGCTTTAGAAGCACGGGCGCTATTTTCGGATGCTCTCTGATTTGCAGCGCTATTTGAGCATTTGCATTAGCAATACGGGCATCAGCAGCAGCTATCTCTGCCTCCAATGCTGATATTTTATCTTGTATACTCATATTCTATAGATAAAAATATTATTTTCATTCCAACACAATATTACCATACCCTAATTCCCTATCATCCTTTTTCGGAATCTTGATATGGACATACTGCACATAAGAATTATACAAGATTCCAGGTATCATCCCCTCATCAAGTGGAGTGATGGAACTTTCCTTCTTACCTAGGCCGCTGATTGAATTTGGTTTTATACCAACATACTTACCATGCTCATTGTCACTACATATCCAATATCGGTCATGTAATGGACCATCTTCGGGTTTGTCTGTGAAATAGACAAAATACAACTGAATAGGAACTTTTATCCCTGCAGAAAACTGATGCCACATTATCTGGTATTCATCCATCTTATGCTTTGAAACATGCGTTAGAATCTTGATACTCAGGTTAATGTTAATGTCTGTAAGTTGTTTGATAAGAGATAAATCCGAAGGACTAAAGTATGGATCAATCACTATCATCTCGTTCATACAGTTTTTACTATACCAATCTATCAAAAACTCCAAGGCTTTACGACGTTCACCTATACCAATCACTCCGCTCGGTGTAATATTATGGTCTTGTATCAAATTCTCTATTTTCTCCAGACGAGCTTTCGTACCAGAAGCCAAAGAAAGTACTAATTTTAAATTATACTTCAGTGTAGTATGAATATTCAGCAACAAATCCTTTTGGTTCTTTGATTGTTGATGCTTTTTGGTTGCCGTTTCCATCAAATAGATAATTGCGGCGTGGGCATCTGTGATGCTATTGTGATAAATATAATTGATTGAAAGATGAAAAATCTTATTGACATCATACAATTGACCCTTTCCTTCCACTAAATTAGACAACTGGGTCTCGAAGAATTTTTGCTGTTCCCATCTATTCAAATCATTAATTGAAATCATCTCTTTTTTGGCTTGATCAAGTTTCTTTACAGAAGCGATATGTCGTTCCAACTTCCTCTTATACCTTACACGTGCAGGATCTTGATCAAGCATATTTACAAGTTGATCAGCTAACTCGGGATTATACTGGTAAGCCATGTCTACAAGTCGCTTATGATCTTCCAACGTACCATTATCAGCCAAACTCCTCATAGCACTCTTGGCCACATCAGGAATCAGTGTGCCAAGATTATAATCTATACACTCACTAATACTCATATCTAAACGGCGGACCTTATCGAAGGTTGCATTGATAGACTCTGATATCGAAATGCCCTTTTCAAAATAGCGTTGCTGGTCTGAGCGCTTAGAAAAATATGGGGCCAATAAAAAATATAGAAAAGCTTGGTCGGCCTTATTGGCTATGCCTTCTATCTTTGTCTGCCATACTTTGGCATCCTTCGTTCCAAAATCTTTACGCAAAGAACTAAGAGCTGCCAGACAAGCCACCTTATAACCATCATGACGGATTCCTCTCTTTGTCGGCAATTTTGCATTTACAATTCGTTCAGCATGGCCTATCACAGTTTTCTTTTGATCAGAACTTAACAGGTCTATTTTCTGGTTGGTTATTCTAAGACTCTTACATATGATATCTATCACAGTAAAGAAATTTTCGTCATCGGAAGAATTCTCCAGTAAATCCAACAAATTGATATAATCAGAATAGGAGAGTTCATAGGCCTTATGCTCTGGATTCATATCTACAAAATTAGTTTGCTTGACAAATATAAAATTGCAAACATAGAGGATACATTCATTCTTAAAAGTTTCGTCATATCCCTGCAACAGGGTGAAGAACTTTGTCTGGCTGCGAAGGAACAATGCTGGCGAAATATTGAAGATAATAGACTTTTGGTCTAGAAGTGAAAAGGACGAATAATCCACAGGGAAATATTTATCGCCCAATGTGGAAAACATTTTAACCTTGTCGACCAAATAATACTCTAAAGCTATATTACCCCACATGATAGCCCTCTCACTATTTGATAACAAGCCGTCAATATCATCACTGAAATCGTGCAGGATTTTATCATCACAAAGTCCCAATTTTATCAAATTACCAATGGAGAGTGCATAAAGTCTGATAGATTCATTATAAGCATCCACACAAGAAGACGAAGCCAAGAAGCAGGTCTCTTTTATCTTACGGCACTTGTCTATCATTTCACAGGCCTCTTCCTTAGAAACTTTGGCAAAGTTCTTTGCCATGAAAAATCCTATTTCAATCTTATACCAAACTACATCGATAGAATTCCATGTCTCTAGTAAGAATTTCTTTACTTTAGAGGCAAACGTATCTTCTGGAAAATTCTGTTTTAACCAGAGATAGATTCGCATGCAAATAATGCTTCGGTTCTTTGCACTCTCAATGTTTTCCACAAAATAAAAATGAGACTTAATAGAAGGTAACAAAGCCCTACTATTCAACTTTTCTGCAGAAGCCAGCATTTCCGACATCAAGATAATAGGCGTCAAACGATCTGAATGAATATCATCTGTCTTAGAAAGTAACTGAAAGAAATAGTCTAAATCTATCTTGTCTTCATCTTGCTGCAACAAGTATTCTCTTGCTGCCAACGAATAGGCACGGCTCTTTCTCACATCAGTATTGACTTCTTCTATCATCTCGTCTATCATTGTAGGATAATTGCAGACCAAAGCTTTGATTGGTTCCTCTATAACCTTCAAGTGATAAGCTGTTTCATGTAGTAACTTTTCAATGCCATTACTAATATTCTTACGGATATCAACAGTAGAATCTATTATCTGCTCCAGCTCTCTTTTGTTGCCTAAATTTTCAAATTTGCCAAGAAGTTTTGACAGACATGCCATACGTATTGAATCATCCTTCAAATCTAACACATAAAAATACAATGCCTCTAACAAGGACTTAGACTTATCTGGCATCATATCTTTAAGTGCTTCTATTATAGTTAATTCTACATCCACATAGTCGAATGTCGGATATTTTATACTGTCACCCATTGCATCCAGAAAGACAGTTGCCTGTTCTAATTCCTCACGACTCATCTTTCTCATAGACTTACAGATATTATTCAATACTTTTGCTCTTGGTAATTCTGAGTCTGATTCTGCTACTATCAAACGAATTCCCTCCAATACGACCTTGCCGATATCTGCTTTATCCTCATGATCAGGTAACCAGAATTGAAGAAAATACAACTTTTGAGAATTATTAGTCAACTTAGAAACCTCATCCAGAAACTGATTAACATCCATATCATCGAAAAAATGCCGGGCTGTATGTGTAACCGTACGAAGATTCTCATCTTGAATTTTTGAACTTACTAAATCAAAATTTGTTACATTGCCTTCATTATCCTTACTATAAGCCATAGAAAGAATGGCATACAACTTATCAATGACAGCAATATCCTTATGTTTTTTCGCAATACGATCAATGATTTCTGTAGCAGCCTCAATATCTATTGGCATCAGCAACTTTGCCAACTCGACAGCCTTACCTGGTATATTTTCAAAATCAATGGTATTGACCAATTGAGATATATTGTCTCTTAATACTGCATAATCTGCTGGTGAAAGCATTGATTTCTTTCTTGCTATCAAAAGAAAAGACTTCAACCGCTCCTCCTGCAGATAAATACTCTGAGCCAAAGCTAAGGCTTGTTCTGTTTGTCCTACAGAAAGTAAGGCTTCAATTTCATTATCCCACAACTCATTCTTCTCTATTTCCCGTGAAGCTGATTTATTAATGGCAAAACGAAATATATTACCCGTATATTTTTCAATATTATCGTAACAAGCATCATAGCCATAATCGCACTGTTCATTGAGAGCTGCTTGAGAACGCTTGTTGACCATGATTTTCTGTAAATTACCTGTATTGAGATAGTTTATCAACTTATCTATCTGATTGACAGACTTATAAATCGCTGGCAAATAATAACAATAGGCCAAAGGATTTTCCTCATTCTCCAAGACATCAATAATCCGCAATTCTATTTCTTGCTTGAAAGACAACAGTCGGCTTCTCAAATACTTATGGAAAGGCTCAGATTGTAAACTCAATATATCATTATCAGACAAACTGATATAATCAAAATATTTGTCTTTAACCATATTACTCAATTCTACCTCGTCACACTTCAATATTTTTGAAGCCAAAGAGACCGATAAAGGAAACTCTGCATATGACAACAGCGTGAACAAACGCTTGACAAAGACATCATCTTCACCAAAAAGCATATGGAAATCCTGATCATATATATTGTCTTGACCAGTAAGATTAGAAGTACGTAGTTTATCAAGCATACCCTTATCTATATATTTACTGCGAAATTGCTCCATACGATGTGCATTACCCCGAGTCAACTCATAAAGCATTTTATAATCATCCTCTGACAGCTCGCCATGGGTGGCCTGCCGGAAATATTCCTTAACCTCAGCCTCTCCAAATCTCATTATTTCTAACTGACTTACATCTAAGTGTAATTTCTTTGGCAAAAGAAGTTCTATTTTTTCCTTTGCTCCAGAGAATATAAAGCGTCCCTTGTCCCAAAGCATATCAGAAAAAAGCCGCTTCAAACCATCCAACTTTTCTGTAGGAATATCATCGAATCCATCAAAGACAAAATATAATTTCTGATTGGTCTGCTTCATTTTTCTCAGCACAAATGTTGAAAGTGAGGAGATAAGACCTAAGTTCTCAAAAGCAACGGTCTTGTCAAAGGCAAACCAATATAACTGCTCATAAATGTTGCCTTCTACAACTTCTGAGTTTAAACGTACAATCTGCAAACCATTATTGAAATAGCTAACACAATTATTAGGATGTTTTTTAACAAATTGAGACAAGAACGTCGTAACCCCTACACCATCTTCGCCAGTTACGCAAAGCACATTACATTCTTCCAACTTGTTTTCACAATAATCCAAATAGTTCTTTCGTATTATTTCAAAAGGAACATCATCAGGCATTGTTGCACTAAAATAGCACATATCCATAATTACCCCATCTAAGGAAGATACTTCATGGACTTTACGCACAAATTCATCTCCAACAAAAAATTGTATGGAATGAGTTGCATTAGGTAATATTTGGCTATTACCTCCAGTAATGTTGATATCATTAGGTTTCATATATAATTATTTCAGGGTGATTGATTGTTTTCTTCTGTCCCAAGCATCAATGATGCGCTGGCGAACATTGCTCACGCTCTTACCACTTGTCACATGAGGTGCTAAGGTTAGCAACACATTGATGAAGCGTTC
>USJD01000021.1 GCA_900554835.1 uncultured Prevotella sp.
TAGAGCAAGTTGCAGAGCCAAAAACGTGATTTTGATTTTTTATCGGACAGCAATAAAAAAAAATAGTTGACCACTTTATGCTTTATTGATAATACACGTTGACTCACAGTATTCGCGAATTCAACCATTATGGCTTGGCCAAATTCTGGTAAGTACACATTGAAAGCCTTTTCACCGCTTTCGTATCACAACCGTAGAAAATTCACGCTCGGAGTATGATAAGCTTCAGGAGATTGTCCGTGGATAAATATCTCTCCTAACCAAAATATTTTGATGCTACGATACATATTTCCTAAAAATATACTATCTTTGCAGCATGACTAAGAAATAAAACTATTAGATTTTAATAATTATCAACTTACAATCATCATGAAAGTTATTCATAGTATCATATCTTTTTTCCCTTCGATAGCCCTTTCACTAACTATCGTCAGTATCCTTTTACAGGATACACCTACAGGAATCGGAGCCTCTGTAAATGCACTTCCTTTCATTGATGTCCGTCTCGAAAGTCATCAACTCTCTGTTTCCGGTAATGGTTTGAGAAACATCAAACTCTATCAGATAAGCGGCAGTCTCCTTAAACAGTCTGAGAATATAAATGGAAATCAAGCCTCGCTTTCTCTGCAAGGCATTCCTGTAGGTATCTATCTGTTGCGTATAGTTACTGATAGGCAGACCTTCACTTATCCGATCAGAATTAGTGGAGACCGCTAACCTCCATCTTATATACATTCGTTTTCCGTTTCTCAAAGCCTAATTGCTGATAAAGTTGGTTGGCTGAGATTCGGGATGGACGAGAAGTCAGCATCAGGGAGAGGTTTCCATAGATCTGAGCCTTTTCCCTGATGACATCGATTGCATGATTCACAAGTAATTTACCATAACCTTTTCCCCGATATTGCGCATCCACTACTACGTCTTCTATCCATGCCTTCCATCCGGTAGGACAAGGGTAGAGGGCAAGGGTGGTCATACCTATCAGCTTTCCATCCAACTCCAATGCATAGAGTTCGGAGCTTTCTGAAGATAGGATATTTCGCAGATGTTCTTCACTCATGCCCGTACATTCTGGATCTAATTGGGTGAGCAAACTGTTGATGTCTGCATGATAACTTGTTTGAAAATTTACAATTCTTACCAGTCTTAGTTCGTTTATCATATTTAGATGTTATTTGAGATTTCAGACATGCAAAGATAGTATATTTTTTGATGTAGACCTGCAAAAGTACAAATTCAAACTTTCTCACCAAATAAATCGTCTAATCCCACTTCGCTCTGAATCATGCCTTCCTGGGCATTCTTTTTTATTCCTGTAGCTGTGACGAAAGTAAGATGAAGTGCCTTGCTAGTATTGGAAGCTTGGCGGAAGATTTCTCTTCTGTCCAGCAGCTTTTGCAGATAAGCAGGGGTGATGTCGTATGCCTGGAGAGAATACTTCATTTCGCAGAGATTGATAATCTGGTCTCTGCGGTCTAATATAAGGTCAATCTGTGCACCTTCAATTCCTTTTTCTTTGTTGGCTTTCTGTTGCCAGGAATAAACATTCGTCTGTACTCCCAGGATACCTAACTTTTTCTTGATTTGCGAGATATGGTGAAGGCAGAGCTGTTCGAAAGCATAACCGCTCCAGGCACGATGGGATGGTGAGTCTATCATGTTGCTCCAAAGATGTTCATCGGTCTCCTCTTTACGTAAAAAGTGTCGATAGTGGTGCCAAAAGTTGCTTTTTTAAGCACTTTTGGCACCACTATCGAGCTTTTTTGTATTCTGAAGGTCGATGACGTGTACCAGCTTCAAGAAAATGCTGCCATCCAGCAGATTATAGATAACAAATACTTGAAATCATTTAAGGCAGACAAGCTAAAGGTGATAGATCTCGGCATTGAACTGAATGAGGAAGAAAAAGGCGTGTTGGATTGGGAAACCAATTTTCAAGTATAAATCAAAATTCTTAGTATATAAAAAGGGTCAAGTTAATGAAAACTTGACCCTTTTTATTTATTTACCTGGTTCTTTCTGAATAATCTCAGGATTGCCAGAAGATATGTTCTTGGCTACCATGATACATGGCTTATCTGCACGCAGGGTGGTAGATCCTATAGCCAAAGTGCCTGGCTGATAGAAGATGACTTCTGCTACGTCGAGCTTCTTGTGATAAACAGCTTGCAGAGTTGCAGCATTGCTGAGTATCTCTACGGACTGAATATCATAAGCCTTCAACATGGCTGGAGATGCAATGCCCGGTACAATCATGTAGGCATAGGATGCCTGCTGAGGTTTGCTACCATGAGGAATCGACAGATTGAATACTGGCATGGACACTTCTTCGCCACTCTGGTTGAAATTGATCTTGCTCCAACGACCAGTCTGGTTACCTGTCTTGAGATGGATTGGAGTAGATTGAGGGAAATAATAAGCTATCTTATTGTGCCATAACCAGCCATTAACTGGTTGGTTGAGCGTAGAACCCGGTTCTACCTTGGCAGCTCCCTCTGCTCCCATCAGATAGACAGTACCAGAGAGGTGGCATTGGTTGATGGTAGTATTCATTTCCTTATCAGTACCCGGTGCTTCAATGCCGGCACCCAGACAGACTACCTCGTTGTCAAACATAAACCAACCTTTTTGGACCTTCACGCCATAGTCGTTCATGGAGTAAGCCATCGCTCCATATCTGCCATCTGATGCACCACCTACAAAGTCAGCAACTCCGGCAACTCCCCACTCATTATGGTTTTCCACTTCGCCAGCAGGCAAAGTCGCTCCAGGAATCTTGTCCCATTCCCATACAGGGAAGATATCAACATATTCATTACCCATGACACGGATGCAGGTTGCTCCCTCACTCAGATAGGTTCCCCAGAGGTTTTCACCATTACCACTCTCCGAACGGCAAGTTCGCTTGCTGACGGCACGTACCGACAGGTCGTAGCGCTTGCGGTTGTGAAGCATATAGTCGCTGGTGTAGAACATCTTGTTGCGGTCTGTGCGACCGAAAGTTGCATTCTGGGTAGCAAAGCGCTGGGCTGCTGCCTCATATTCCTCTGCATGTTCAGGATCGAGTGCCTTCATATTCTTGAAGAGAGTAGCACAGTCACCCAAGTCGAGGGTCTTCTTACGGCTTACACTTCGTCCGCATACGCTGAAGTCCATATATCTGCTGCGGAATATATTCAGATAGGTAGAGCGTACAAACTCGCTGAAGAGTTTCAACTTTTCTGCAGAGAGGGCAAACTTGGTGCCTCGGAACAGAGGAGCTATCTGCGAGATATTGTTTACGAATACCGTACCATATCCTCCTATATAGAGTTGGGCGTTGTGCTGCTGGTAGGAGAGATCTTCCCGAATACCTTCGCCACTTGTGATACAGATCGGTTCAAAGAACTCGCTTACATTGGTACTGACGATGCTGTCATTCTTCAGAATACATCCTCGTATCATGTGATGCATGGCTATATCCTGCTTATTGGCACCCGTCCATTTGCGTGGATCACTCTTTGCCATCATCTCCATCAGACCTCCCGTAACACTTGGTGCAGGCTTCTGTTCTCCGGCCGCCATGAGGGCAAGGATATCAGCCATGACCTTTGGTGCAGAGATGTCATTATACCACCAGTTGAAGGAAGTTGGCTTATACTCATTCCATGTTCGCAATGCCCTGTCGATGGCACGGAAGAGTACCTGATTGCCATACAAAGAAGATTCCGGACAGGTATAGGCTACTGCCATCTGTCTGATATTGGTAAGATGTCGCAGCGGTTCCCAATTGGTACGGAAGAAGCATTTATAGTCATATTCCGGCCATGTTCCTTCTGGGGTGAGCATCTTCATGAGACTGGTTGCTCCTTTATCCATGCGCTCTACAGGAGTACTCTCGTAGAGATTCTGGCGCACGCGCTGCAATACCAGTTCATAGTCGTCCTTCGGTTCCTGTGCCTTGTAAGTCTTACGTTCTCCCTTTGTAGGGTCGAAGAAGTTGACGTATGGATGTTTCTGCAGAGTCACCTTACCCGTGATGGTAAGTGTAGCTGGTTCCTTGAGATTGGTGAACACTTCGGATGGAATACTGAAGTCTGCCATTTTTCTGCCTTCAGGATGATAGCTGATACGCACCGTTCCCTTGGCTCCAGGAGCATAAGCTTTGCTGCTCCATTTTGCTGATGTACATCCGCAGCCGGTTATCACCTGCTTGATGATAAGCGGTTTGTCGCCGGTATTGGTAAAGGTGAAGTCGAAACTTGCTGTACCGTCTGCTTCGTCGATGGTACCGAAATCGTGGGTTGTCTCATTCCATGTGAACTCCTGAGCATACGCAGGTGTTGCTGCAAAGGCTGCGAATGCCACGACTGCACTGATGATCGTCTTATTCATAGGCTAAAATGATGAAATCGTGAAACTGTTGCATGAACCAGCCTTGAGGGTGATGGCTGCAGCTGGAGTATAGGTGTACTTCTTGCTACCGATCGTGAAACTCAAGAATGATGTTCCGGCATTGATTGTCTGAACTGGAACGAAAGCCAAGAAGATAGGCTCGTCAGCTTTTGGGCGATACATCCTGACAGATGTTACAGGCTCTGTGCTTACCAGTTCCGGTTCTGCTGTAGCAGCATTCCATTTGATGCTTTTGTGAACATTTGTTATGTTGACGTCAGTAATGTTGCTGACTGAAGCGCCAGACATATTGACATATACCATCGCCATCTTGGGAGAGAAGGTGAGGTTTACCTGAGCAGAACTGTTGGCGGTATGCGTACCGATACCCACCAAGAAGTTGCTGGCATTGAAATCTTCTGCTTTGCTCTGGTCTTCTTTCACGCTGAATGATACTGTAGCATCAGAAGTCTCTACGTATGGAGAGTAGGCATGGAAAGTATATTCCTGCGAACTCAGAATACTGATAGGAGATTCGCTTGACAGTTCTGTTGTTGTTGTGAATGAGTATTTCTTGTTGTTGGCCTCGTAGCCATAAATACCTATAGATTCGCCAACTACGAACTTGGTCTTATATACAGAGCCTTCATTCTCCGTGGTGGTTCGGGTGACTACTTCGTTTTCTACTTTGAAACTCAAAGGAGATGTAGTCTGGGAACCATTGAAACCGTCATCGCTACTGCATGCAGTGAGAAGAAATGATGTTGCAAGTGCTGCAAAAATGAACTTCTTGTTCATAGTTGTTTCCTTATATAAGATTTTAAAAGGGGGAGAGTTGTGAGATTTTACCCTCACAATTTAATTCCCCCATGATTTTTATTACCTTTTATTTTCTATTACTCCTTAACTTCTACCAGCTTTACGTCCTTGATGAAGTAAGTTTCAGCATCAGTAAGGGTCTTGGTAGAGAATGAAATTGAGATACCTGTTGCAAGGTCAGCTGCAGTTGCTGGTGTAGTAGCGTTTTTGATCTTTGACAAGTCAATGTTTACAACTTTAGACTCGTACTTATCTGTAGCTTTAGCAGAAAGAGCCTGACCACCGAAACCACTCTCACCTGTGCAGAAGTAAGCATTCTCTGTGAAAACACCCTTAGTCTGGCCGCGCATTACTCTTACAATCATATCCTTAGCATTGGTAGATTTCACCTTGAAAGTGAGCTTGTACTTGCCAAGAGAACCTGCGTTGTCTGGTGTACGATATACCAAAGCCTTCTTATACCATGCTCCACCAGCTGCGATATCTACCTTCAACGCAGCCTCTGTCTCGTCGTAACCGATTGTTGCAAGATCGTTTTCTCCGTCCTTTACATTCAGTGTGTTCCAACCTACTACACAACCCTGATAACCAGTTACAGTCTTCAAAGCTGTTGTGCTTGTGAAAGTACCGTCTGCTTCAGAGATGAGTTCGATAGCTGCAGGAACAACCTCTTCGATTTCGCTATCCTGTACAGGAATCTCGGTTGCGGTCCAGTCGTTGATAGCGATGCCAGAGAACTTGATATTCTCTGTAGTAACGACAGGAGGTGTTGTGTCTGCAATCTTGACATTAATCTTATTGACAGCACCTGCAGTCAATGTGACATCGTTAGCAGGCTTGAATGCATAAGTCTTGTCGCCAACAGTCATCACCAGCACCTGTGTGCCACCTGTGATGGTCTGGCTTGGAACAAATGCAGTAAATACTGCATGAGTAGCATCAACTTCTCCCTTGTGAAATGTGATGGCTGCTACATTGCCTGTAGCTGTCAACTCATCTGTAGCTGGAGTCCAAGTGATGTCTGTCTTAGCATTGATCTTCACGTCGGTGGTAGTGATACCCAAATCGCCAGTCATTTCTACGCGAACGAGGGCGAGGCGTGGGTTGAATGCAAATGCTACATTAGGATTTGCTGCTGTGATGTCTGCTGACTTAGCTGTGAGGAAGTTGCTGGCATTGTATGCTTCATCCTCCTGCTGATTCACAGCTACGCTATGGGCAACTGTTTCTGCGGTAGCTTCTGCATTGTATGGAGCATAAGCAAAGAACTGAGCGTTGCCTGTCTTATTGATAGTGATGGTAGCACCTGTAAGTCCTGTACCATCAGAAGCTACTGTATAGCATTCATTGGTAGCAGCAGAAGCGCCTGTTGCGAAGATACCAATCTGGTCGGCACCTGCTACGAATTGTGTAGAATAGCTTCCTTCTGTAGTAGGATTTGTTACAGAACGTGTAATGGCATTCTGTCCGTCGATTGTGAAATTCACAGAAGTTGCACCTGTTGTCATTTCACTCATGTCGTTCTGGCTGCAAGATGCAAGAGCCAAGGCTCCTGCTGCAAGGATAAATGTTAGATGTTTCATAGTGTTGTCTTTTTAAATTTTTGTTTCTATTTTTGTTTACTTTAAATTCATTATTTTTTAATCTTTCAGAGGTTCCCAACTGATATCATCAATCCAGAAGTCTGTGCCTGTCTTGTTAGGACTGATATAGAGTACTACCTTCTTGAGCAATGCCTCTGATGGAACCAGTTTGGTATCTTCTTTCACGTTGGCTGCTGTAGCATTGTGCACAGTAGAAACACGTCCGAGATTGAATACAACGGTATATTCATCGTAACCATCAGATGTGAGGATTTGCTTGTAAACAGTAGTCACCTCTGTCTTATTGTTCTCGATGATGGCAAAGTAGTCTTTATTGGTAAGCTTGCCATCCTCTGTAGGAATCATCTCCTGCATGTAGGCACCAATACGGAGCTGGTTGGCTTTCATGTTTTCAGAAACAGATGATTTTGCCTTGAATTTCAGTACATAGCGCCCCTTGATGACATCCTTTGCACTATAATAGAAGGTTCCGTTGTGCCATGAAGTCTCTTCTCGATTGAAGTGCATCACCTTGCCATGGCTTGGATCAGCAGCATCGTCTGTGATTTCTACTATGCTCTTCTGAGGATTAGCTACGAATCGCCACCATCCCGGTGCATTGATTTCCTCTTTGGTCTTATTCACAGTCTGATAACTGAAATCCTCGAAGTTGGTTTCTATCATGAGTGTTTCTGGCTCAATGAGTGTTCCTTCACCCTCGATGACTTCTGTATCTTCCTGCCATGTACCTACTGTGAGATCAGTAGAGAAGATGACAAGCTTGTCGTCGCTGGCAATTCCTACCTTGAACTTCTTGATATTGTTGCTTGCGAGGTTCACATTCGTAGCAGTTGTGAAAGAATAAGTCTTGTCACCGATGAAGATACTCAGCAATTTGGTCTTGGCTGGGATATTCTGAGCAGGAATCAGAGCCTTAAAGAGCGGATTTCCCTCTTTGTTCTGCTGCCACATCTTGACACGAGTAGGAGTACCAGTGGTGGTACAGGTGCCCTGGAGATAGTTCCACGACATATCAGTGAGACAGTTGTTTACCAATACAGAGTCTGGCTTATTGTTGCCTTCCATCACCATTTCGAGTTGGATGAGACTGAGCTGGTGCTGGAACTTCAGAGAAATATTGTCTTCGGTATTAGCAGGGATGCCTAATGTAGTAGCAGTCATGAAGTCACTCTGGTTGAAATTTGCTTCACTGTCCTGATTGGTAGAAACACTGAAGTTTACGTTTTCTCCTTCCAATGCAGTCTGATAAGGATAGTATGCATAGAAATTAGCTTTCCCTGTTCCGATGAAATAGATGCCCTCGTCAGAAGAAAGCACGCCATCAGGACCTACTGTATGTTTTACATTAGTACCTTCTGCGCCTTCGGTGGCAAAGATACCGATACCGTCGCCAACGGCAAATTCTGTGGTGCCATCATCGTGCGTTACGCTTCGGCTATTCATGTTGGTGATATCCCCAACTGTGAAAGTTGCCTTGTTGCGAACACCTGACTGCTGAACCTGATCTTCGCTACATGCACTGGCAAGGATCAGCAAGAGACTGGCTGAAAGAATGGTTGATTTTTTCATAAGGCTAGTTGTTTATTGTTGTTTATTCTTTTTTATTCCCTTATTTATTTTTCTTTTCTGGTCGAGCGATGCCGCCTGTTGCAGAATCATCATTTCCGTTCCATTTCAGAATGACAATCTGAGTCTTGGCAGCCAACTGGGTTGTGATATGCTCACTGTTCCCATTCAACTGAACATCAATCGCGTACTGGGTGTTTTCTTCGGCAATCTGGTCTTCGCCGAGGTCAAGTACCTTTCTCAATGATGCAGGCTTGTAGCTCTTGAGTACATTACCGCTCTTGTCTTTTACGGCAATCTCTATGACAGCATCTGCTTCCATGAGGCCCGACAAGATGGTGGCCTGCAAATTGAAGATATCTCCGCTGG
Source organism: uncultured Prevotella sp. (assembly GCA_900554835.1). Taxonomy (GTDB): domain Bacteria; phylum Bacteroidota; class Bacteroidia; order Bacteroidales; family Bacteroidaceae; genus Prevotella. The sequence goes on from USJD01000021.1 coordinate 8,733, forward strand.
TGCCTGTCTGCTTATTGGCAGTAATCTCTATAGGATTTCCTTCCTCAACGGTTCTGCCAACAAACTTACCCTCAATGATGTCAAAGATGGCACGGGTGGCTGTCTTGCTGATGGTAGCGGTGACAGATGCTGCATCCTTGATATCACTGTGCAATTCCATCTTGATAAGAGAAAGCATGGATTTGATCTGAACAGTTGGTCGGTCACTTCCATTCTTACCTCTACAGTTGTCTGAATAGAGTAGGGCATCTGGTTTGGTTGTATTGTTGATTACAACCTCCGTCTGATTCAGTCCCAAACTGCGCGTCTGCACGTTTTCATTATAGGGATAATAAACCCTGAAATCGACCTCCGTACCATCTGTAGGATAGTAGGTTGGATTATTGTCGGCAGGAACAAGATAGCCAGTAGAGCCACGGTTGTCGGCAAGGAACTTCAGGTTGGCATGGTCGCCAATCACCTCGCTTGTTCCACTTTTCAGCATATATACTCCTATGCTCTGCCCGCCGTTCCAGACTGTTCCTGCTTCATTTTCGGCAGTGAACACTTCTGCTTTCAGGATAACCGGGCGAGGACCATTTTCAGCCTCTGTCTTGTCATCAGAACAAGACATCATTCCTAAGAGCATGAAGCTTAGGGGGATTGAAAAAATATATTTATAGATACTTTTCATAAGGCGATAGTTACTTTTATGATTCGTTCTGTTTTGATTAATGATTGGAAATCCAGGACGGCAGCTGTTGCAAGCGTGTCTGCAGTTGGGCTTCATAGAGCGAAAGAGGTTCTACCTTGGTTCCATGAGACAAATCTGCTGTTACTTGCTCCGGCTTGAAGGATGTGGCACCCTGAAAACCTGCGATGATGGGTTTCAGGAAACGGTTGTTGCGGGTCCAAAGGTTAAACTCTCCTCCCGAACTTCCAGTTTCTGTATAGTTCCATAAGACGAGATCGCCTAAATGGTTTGGACCGAATGTCGCATCTCCACCAGCATGGTTAGGCAAGAAACCTCCCGAACAATCGTCTATGAGCGTAGCACGAGGCTGACTGCTATGTGATTCGAAGGTACTTGTACCTGCAGTAGTGCATTTCAAGATGACGGTTCCGATGGAGGTCTTGGATACTCCCGTAGAATGCTCCTGACCAGCCTGATCATTGATATAAGCTAACAACACATGGGATGATGCTTCTGAGCGAATAGCTGCATGACCTTTATGACCCTCTATGCTGCAGTCTAAGACAGAAACATGAGTGCTGAGCATGACACTTGCTGCTTCTATGACGTCAATGAAGCGGCAGCGGCGCATCCATCCGTTTGCCTGTCGATGGAAAGCAATCATCTTATATCCGCTGTCGTGGATGCCACTTGGCTCATGGTGGATATACGGTTCATGGAAGTTACCTCGGAAGGCAATGTCCTCGATTCCGCATCCTACATGATGCTGGTATCTATGCAATGTCCATCCCCATGTTGCATCCACATGATGCATCAGCGGTTCCTTGAATTTCAGGGTGTTTCCCTCGATGCGCTCAATGGTAAGGTATTCATTGACCTGTACACCCTCATTGATGAAAGTCTTCCACTCCGATGTTTCCACCTCATAAGGGGCAACCTCCTGTGCGATGGCTTCTGTCGATTTGCTATTGCCTTTCAATAGCAGGCGCTGGCCGATATAGAGTCCACTGGTAGAAGCTACCTCCAATTGATGACTGCCTCGTGCCGAATTTCCAGTAACCTTGGTCAATAGAAGCTGATTGTCAGCATTGGCTCCCAAGTAGGTAAACCTGATTAGTTCCGGTGCACTCCAGAGGGCATTTGCCTGGGTCAAGGTATTAGGGTATTCCATGAAGATCTCAGTACCACCTTCACCGCTTCCGGCACCCTGCAAGATGATATTGTCACCATTGATGGTAATCGACTTGTTGGGATCATCAGCAGCACGGAGATTGTATCTGCCGGCAGAAAAGCGAATGATAGCTTTACCTCCAGACTGGGTAGCTGCAGTAATGGCAGCTTCGAGAGCAGCACGATCGCTCTTATCATCGTTGGCAACTGCACCATAGTCATCTACCAGGAAGACAGGATAGTCAACATCAGGAATTCCTCTTTCGCCATATTCATATCCTGCATAGGAAAAGTCGAGCAAAGTTGCTTCTTCACCAGTGGTACGAGCGGCAAGATAGTCTTTCCATAGAGCACATCCTGCTATCGGTTCAGAATCCGGACTACCTGGAGTTTCTGGTTTCCCCGGAGTTTCAGGTTGGCCTGGCTCCTGTGGCGTGTTGTCATCGCTACATGCTGTAGGCAACAACCCCATGAAGGGTAAAAACATCAGAGGAAGTTGGCGTAAATATTTCATAAGAATCCTTTTTAATGTTATGGTTCCTGTACAACAATGGTAATCTGACGTACAGCGGTTTTGCTTTCCCACATGTTTGCATTCTTGGCAACGAAGGTAGCAGTATAGGTTCCTGGTTTGCGATAGGAATAGCTATACTTGTTCAGACGTGCCTCGATAGACTGGATGGCTGTTCCCTTATCCGGTTCTACGCTGCGTGGGTTGATGTTCTGACTTACCATCCATACCACTTCATCTGGCTCTTTTCCATTGGCATCAGGAGTAGCCTTCTGAGGTTGGAAAAGCAGGCTGTTGTCACTCACTTGATAATTGGTCTTGGTAGAAGACTGAGCGAAGACGGGCCTAAACGCCCAATCCTTGATGGCGTCAGTGATATTGATAACCTGTCCGTCGGATGTTGTCTTCTGTAATTTCAGTCCAGTAATATCAACTCGTGGACGGTTGGTATATTTCCCGTTACCATTGGCTGCAGGAATCTCATCTCTTCCTTGAGCATTGTATTGGTAAGCTACATAGAAATTCTGGTTGATGTCAGTAAACTGCGAAAGATCAATCGTTCCGGATGTTTCCACTGCTGAAGCTGATGTTGGTACAGGCATAGGAAGATAACCGTTTGCCTTGCCGGAAATCGGTTTCCATGTAGCCTTGTTCAGTTCTTCCGGTGTATAAGTTCCACTGAAGTCTGTGCTGATGTAAGCATGTACGATTTCCTTGTTCAAGTAATTCAGGTCATTGTACTGCTGTTTCAAACTGCATGAAAGCGTGAGCGATGCTATTTCTGTTTCCGTTCTGTTCATGCGGTCGTAGTTACTTCCATCTTCACCAGAATAGAACGTGATATAGTCGGCATTACCGTCTATCAGGAAGTGGATTTCCTCATCCGTCTTGATGGTAGTTACCTCCCCTTCAGTCCTGACGTTGAAAGATAGACTTTCTACATCATCAGGATTGCAGGCGCTGGCTGCTAATAGAAGTGATGCAGTCAGCACGCTTTTGATATATTTATGAATGTGTTTCCTCATATTGCACGTTATGTAATGTGATTGTTGTTTGCGTTCTAACTATCTTCTTACCACAAGTCTGTTTGCTTGCAAAGCGTATTTACATTCAGTTCTGCCTGTGGGATAGGGAAGTAGATATGCTTCAGAGCGAAGTTGACGGCTGGAGTTGCCTTGACATTATCGAGGTCGTAGCCTATCTTCTTATTGACATCGTTGAGCGACTGGTCTTTCAGAATGTTCAACTGTTTCTGGAAGTATTCTACACCATGTCTGCGCAATTCCTGTCGGCGAGGTACCTCAAAGCACAATTCGCGTGTGCGCTCCTCCTGTACGAGTTTGCCAAAACTATCATGGTCTGGATAATCAGACAGATTGATGATGGATGCTCCAGAACGCATACGTACTTGATTGACAGCACTGATAGCCTCGTCGGTAGGTCCGTTGTTGATCTCGTTCTCACATTCTGCAATCATCAGCAGCACATCGGCATAGCGGATAACAGGGAAGTTGATGGATGAGTTGTTGCGTGATAACGGACGCTCAGGAATATACTTGGCGCGCCATTTGGCAGCATTGCCATCTTCCAGTGCCTTTTCAGCAGTAGTACGTTCTACTTCTTTGACTACTCCATTGGTGGTTACATACTTATAGTCTGCAATATTCCACCACTGTCGTTCATCACCATTTTCATACAAACGGAAGAGGTATTTTGTACCATCATAGAGTCCATAAGCGTAGGCATAATCATCTGATACCGACTGCTGGGTTACACCGATGTAAAGTCCCAATCTTCCAGCCTCATTGGTCTGTGTTTGTCCATTACCAGAGAATTCTACCTCCATCAGGCTCTCACGATAAGTAAGGTCGTAGAGATTGGAACAGAGATTGATGAAATACTGGCGATAACCGCCCTGCGCCTTCGGAATGAGCCGATGCAATCCGCTCTGCTTTACCTTCTTGGCATACTCGAGGGCCTTTCCCCATGTATCTGCATACACAGGATATCCGGCTTCCCACATATAGGCTCTTGCAAGCAAAGCCCATGCTGCAGTCTGGGATATGCGTCCCGGAGTCTCAAACTTATTGGCAGGCTGGCAATTGGCAGCAGCCTCTTCCAGGTCGCTTATGATCTGTGCGTAAATTTCCTGCTGAGAAGACTTTTTCAGATTTTGGGTCTTCAGATCGTAGGTTGGAGTGATGCGCAGAGGCACCTCTCCCCAGAAAGCTACGAGATTCATGTAGAATACTGCTCTGAGCGCTTTGGCTTCACCCAAGAACTGGGCTTTGCGCTGGGCTCCACCACATTCTGCATCTGAACGCTGGGAGATTAACGAGATATAGTCGTTGGCACGGTTGATACCCTCGTAGAGAGCAGTCCAGGATGTCTTCAGAGAGTTGTCTGTGTTATTATAATTATAGTTGCTTATCTGGATATAATTTTTGCCGTAGCTGCGGTTGTAAACCAGGATGTCTGTACCGCCATCAAGGTCGGACCATAGGTTCTGACCGTAGCAGCCCAACGAGCCAAGTGCATCATATACACCGGCAAGACCAGCCATACAGCTGCTCTCGGTGCGGTAGATATCATCTTGCTCCAGATAATCGTAAGGCTCAGTCTCCAGAAAGTTACAAGCTGTCAACTGTAGAGACAGAACTGCTATGAGAATATATTTTATACCTTTCATACCTTATTATATATAATGAGCTTATTTGATATATAAGAATGTTCTGATCTATCAGAACTGTGAATGATTACAGAGCCATTTCCACTCCGAAGGTAAACGTCTTAGCCTTTGGATAAGCAGAATAGTCGAAACCGCGTGTCATGGCTGAGTTACGGGTTGACACCTCTGGATCGTAGCCAGTATAGTTGGTCCATGTACACAGGTTCTGTGCGCTGATATACATGCGTAGACTTGACAGATGAAGGTGTTTCAACACCTTATTTGGCAATCGGTAACCGAGCTGCACGTTCTTAAGTCTGAGGAAAGAAGCATCTTCCACCTCTCTGCTGGTGTGGATATTGCTCAATCCGCGGTTTACTGCCCACAGGTAGTTGGTGTAGTTACCTTCTACTACGGTACCATCAGCAAGAGTCTGGCGTGGTTTCCAATGATCCTGAACAGTAGCCAACTGGTTGAGATGTCGTCCGTCGAGACTTTCAAGTCTTGCACGGTTGTAGTTGATCACATCATTGCCATACGACCACTGGAAGAAGATGCTAAGGTCGAAGCCTTTCCATTCAAAGTTATTGGTGAAACCACCTGTATGAATTGGCAAACCATGACCAATTACAGTCTGGTCTTCTGCAGTCACCTTTCCATCGCCGTTGATATCTCTCAACTTCGGATCACCTGGCTTGATGTTGGCACGTTCATTGGTATTATTAGGAATCTCTGGCTTGAGTTGGAATACGCCAGGAGATACTTCATTGAAGTCTTCATACTGATATACACCATCATATACATATCCATACATCTCACTCAGAGGAGAACCTACCTTACAGATGTAGAGGTCAGGGATGTTAGGATAACGAATACCAGCCTTGCGGCTCAACTGTCCGTCGCTGAGTGCAGTAATCTCGTTCTTGTTGAAAGCGATATTAAAGCTGCTGGTCCATTTCAAACGTTTCTTGCTGCCTGGCAGGATGGTGGCGTTGAGCGTAATCTCAAGACCCTTATTATTGATACTTCCCACATTCTGCTGTACCTGTGTGAAACCGATAGAAGGTGGCACGTCGGCATAGAGGAGCAGGTCGCGTGTATCCTTATTATAGAGGTCGATGCTACCATTGATGCGGTTGTTGAGAATACCGAAATCGATACCGAGGTTACTCTGGTAGGTTGTCTCCCATTTCAGATTGCGGTTAGCTATCTGCATCAGGTAGATGGCTGGCTGCATGCTATTTCCGAAAGGATAGTTCTGATTGCCGCTATAGAGCAGGTTGCTTGGATAGGCATACTGGGTAGCGTTGTTACCGGTTGCACCCCAACCTAAACGGAGCTTGAAGTTGCTGAGCCATGAACCTAAGGTTGCCATAAAAGGCTCGTCGCTTACTCGCCATGCAGCAGCGATAGAAGGGAAGTAGCCCCATTTGTGATGTACGAAACGGGAGGTTCCATCAGCGCGCATGGTAGCTGTAAGGAGATAACGGGAATTCCAGTCATAGTTGAATCGGGTAAAGAATGAAAGCATATTATTCTTCACCTTATCTGCAGTAAGAGCCTGTGGAGTACCTTCATTAATACCCCAGAATCCCATTTCGTCCCAAGGCAACATCACCGACTTAGCACCGAGGTTGGTGATTTCCTGACTTGAAAGTGAAGTACCTAACATGGCGTTGAGCTGATGGTCCTTGATGCGCTTCTTGTAACTGAGTGTATATTCATTAGACCAACTGTTCCACTCCTTGTAGTTGAACATACCGTTGGAACGGGATGAAGAGTAGGAAGGATCACCGAAATAGGTATCCTTATTATAGAATTTCTCGTCGCGCACTTCGCGCCAAGTATAGGAGAATGTCACCTTGAAGAGCAGGTCCTTGATGATGGTCCAGTTCAGGTATGTATTGATGTTGAACTGGCGGTTGCGCTGCTTGGTATAGCTGTTCTCGATAGTCTTTACAGGGTTGTAAGGATAGGTTCCACCATTCGTATCAGTAATGTCGGCGAGTTCATCGCTACTGCGGTATTTTACAGGGCGATAAGCCAATACCTGATAGAGGAAATACTGGGTGCTCTGTCCATCACCCTGAGAAGGAGCCGAACCGATAGCCATATTATTTGCAAAATTAGCCGCACCGCCCCATTTTACACTCTTGGAGAGTTGCTGGTCGAGGGTGATACGCGCCTTCAGACTCTCGTAGGATGATTCTACGATTGTACCCTGCTGGTTGTAGTAAGAAATACTGCTGCTGTAACGTGTATTCTTAGTACCTCCGTTGAGAGCCAGATGATGGCTTGTCATAGGAGCATCACGGAACACGAGATCCTGCCAGTTGGTAGAAGCACGATTATTGTAGTCGTCGAGTGTCTGGTAACGTCCCAGATTCTCGTCGAAACTGAAATAAGTCTTGTTCATTTCGTCAGGAGTGAGCATCTCCTGCTGTAATTCCACGAAACTGCGTCCCTCAAGAAGCTTGAGGAATTTCGGTTTGGTTTGATAAGCCACATATCCGTTATAAGTGATACGAGGAGCACTTTCTGTACCACGCTTAGTAGTGATGATGATGACACCATTTGCACCACGAGCACCATAGATAGCTGTAGCTGACGCATCTTTCAGCACATCAATAGACTCGATATCGTTAGGATTGATGGCAGCAGCATTGGCATCTTCGGTAGCAAAACCGTCGATGACATACAAAGGAGAACCATCAGACACATCGCTGATGGTATTGCTACCACGAATCACGATGTTGGCTTCCGCACCAGGCTGTCCGTCGCCGCTCACTACCTGTACACCAGCAACACGTCCACCGAGAGCCTGATCAAAAGAAGCTACAGAGGCTTTATTCAGTTCGCCCATATCAACTTTGTCCACAGATCCAGTGAGGTCGCTTTTCTTCACGGTAGCATAACCGATGGCCACCACTTCATCCAGCAATGCGCCGTCTTCCTTCAAAACTATCTGAAGGGTTTTCTGTTTACCAACTTTCACTTCCTGTGTAGCGAAACCGATGTACGAGAATGTCAAAACAGCATTTTCGTCCTTCACTTCCAAAGAGAAGTTGCCGTCCATGTCGGATATAGTACCCACACCAGCAGCACCTTTCTGCATAATGCTAACTCCCATCATAGGTAGGTTTGTATCATCTACAACAGTACCTTTGACTTGAATTTGGCCGTATGCAAGATTTGCCCATAGCAGAATCGCTATCAAGCAACAAGTTTTCTTAATAAATAGCCGATAATTGTTTGCCATAGAAGAGATAGATTCTAGAATTTAGTATAACTCAAAAATGAGTTGGGATATTAATATGTATATAAGTTAAGGAGCTTTTAGATCAGCCCCTTAACTTTCTTATAGTTTAGTTTATTATTCATTTGCTTTTTAGCCTTTCAATTAGCCTGTTCCGGTCAATTGATTCGCTTTATATAGCCTGATAATTTGTTTTATCTTACCGCCTTTCCGCTTTCGATGCGCTGTTTGCGCAGAAGAGCTTCCATGAAGTAGTAGTCAGCATAGTTGAGCGGAGTATCAATTTCATGACCATGTGGAATACTGCCCACGCTGTGCATAAGAATGAAGTTTCCGTTAGTGCCTACCTTTGCACGATATGCAGGAGAGCTAAGACTTTCGATGATCTTGTCAGCTGTTTCCTTGTATCCCTTGCCTGGAACGTATGTCTCCAATTCATAGAGTGCAGAAGCTGTACATGCTGCAGCAGAAGCATCGCGAGGCTCATTTGGAATCTTTGGAGCGTTGTAGTCCCAGTATGGAACCAGGTCTTTTGGCAGGTTAGGATGGTTGAAGATAAAGTCGTAAACCTTCTTAGCCTGTTCCAGATAACGCTCATCCTTTGTATAGCGGTAGCACATGGTGTAGCCGTAGAGTGCCCATACCTGTCCGCGTGCCCAAGCAGTTTCATGTGCATAGCCCTGTGCTGTATGCTTATGGAGCACTTCACCAGTTTCTGGGTTGTAGTCTATCACATGGTAGCAACTGTTGTCCTCACGGAAATGATTCTTGAGGGTAGTGTTGGCATGGCTAACTGCAATCTTATAGAATGTAGAGTCACCAGAGAGACGGGTTGCCTCAAAGAGCAGTTCCAGATTCATCATATTGTCGATGATGACAGGGCAAGTCCATCCGCGTTCTGCCTGCCATGTACCTTTATCCACATTCCAAGACTGGATGATACCAGCTCCCTTGCGGAAACGTGTACTGAGTGACTTGGCTGCCTCGATGATAACTGGCTTATATTCTTCCTTGCCGTCGAGGAGCAGACCATTCAGATAACTGCTGCCAATCATGAAACCTACGTCATGATGCCATTTCAGATGTTTCACAGAATCAAGTTGCTCTGTATATTTAGCAGCCAATTTTTCCCATTTCTTGTCTCCAGTAAGCTCGTATGTGTACCATAATGTTCCAGGGAAGAATCCTGAGCACCAGTCATCGATTGGCACATAGTTCATCTTACCCTTTTCATACGTACGAGGGTTGAGGAATTTTCCGCTCTTCTCGATAATGTCGGTCTGTAGCGTAAGTTGGGCTACAGCATTATCAACATTGTCTTGGATAATATCCTTAGATGCCTCTTTGGTATGGCAACTGGTTAGACTTCCCATAGCTAACGCTACGGCACAAACTTTCACTGTAAAAGAATGTAATCTCATATTTTAAATGATTTAGTTATTAATAAACAGTTAGAAGTAATAAGTTATAAAACTATTTTTTTTTCTCGATTTTTCTCGTTGCAAAGATAGTTATTTTTCTTAGAACCATCAGATGTTTATACATACATTAACATAAATATAGATAATTTTGGCATAAATTTTGCAAATATCTTCAAAAAGGGAATAAATATGTTCTTATACGGAATGAATGCTTGCTGATTTAACAAAAAAAAGAAAAGTTCCGTCTGCAAATCATTGGGTTGCAAACAGAACTTTTTCTATATTGATTTTCCACCATCCATATTGCAATATCAATATGAATGGTGCTTTATCCTTTTATTTTGCTATACTATTTTCTACAATTTAAGCTTCCTGTTTCTTTGGAATCACTACCGATGCTCCGATGCTGACGAGCAATACGAGAAGGATAATGACGAGAGAAGCGACTGCATCTATCTCGAAGAAATCGTGGATGAGCATCTTCACACCGATGAACACCAACAGCACGCTTACACCCACCTTCAGATAGCGGAACTTATCGGCTATCGCTGCCAAGAGGAAGAAGAGCGCTCGCAGGCCCAAGATGGCGAATATATTGGAGAAGAACACTACAAACGGGTCGAGTGATACTGAGAATACGGCAGGAATACTGTCGAAAGCAAATATCAGATCGCAAAACTCGATGAACACCACCGTCATCACCAAAGGACCTAAGTGCAGACGTCGCTGCATGAACTTCACCACAGGATGATCCAGGGCATTGATTTCTTCCTTTTTATTTCTATTCAGGAACATCTTGGCTCCACTATAAACTAAGAATCCTCCGAATACAAGCAATATCCAGGCAAATCGGCTGATGAGGGCTGCTCCAGCAAAGATGAAGACAAAGCGAAGTACGATGGCTCCTAAGATACCCCAGTTAAGCACGTGCTGATAATCTTTCTTATCCACTCCGAATGAACTGAAGATCATCATCATCACAAAGAGATTATCCACGGAGAGCGTCTTCTCTATCAGATAACCTGAGATGTAAGAGATGGTCATGTAGTGGCGATATTGCTGCAGACTTGCCTCATAGTCGTTTGGATCCAGCTTGAGATGAGAAGCATAGCGCGAGGCTATCAGTTTCAAATCGTCAAAGTTCTCTATGCCGTGCACCATATCGCCATGGAAGTAGATGAATACGGCGAAGGCGAGGGCGAGAATAATCCATACTGCCGTCCAGGAGCCAGCTTCCTTGATGGAAACTACATGCGCCTTTCGGTCGATAACCAGCATGTCTAATACGAGTATGGCAGCGATGAATATCACGAAGCCCACCAAAAACATCGATTCAGTAAAAACATGTTCCATTTTTTCTTTTCTTACCTATTTATATATATAATACCTAATTATTCCTATTTCATCCAAATCTGATTCATATTATAAAATAACCAGATTCTTTATCATAGAATTTTCATATTCATTTCAACCGTTAGAAACGTGGCGCAAAATTAGGAAAAATATTCGAAATAGCGAAAGTTCCAAGAGGAAACTTAATTGAATTTAACGTGAATAATGAGGAATGTAATAGGTTTGTAATAACTGGTATCGGTAAATTACTTCACGATGATGGGAACAATCTCTTCTTCATTAGGCCAATGGGGCAGATAGAGCAGTGGGCGAGGGGTGCCCCCCAAGCCCGACCAGTCTATCTGTTTCACGTAGTCAAAATCGGGAGGACCGAAATCGAAACTTCGACCATAGAGGACTATGGCTCCCCGACTTTCGTCGATTTTCCATAGTCCTCCACCGTATGTGCATTGCTCTCCTGGAGCCAGCATATCACGGTGCAAATAAACGTGTCCGAATTTCAGTACACCCTCTCTATTGATAATGAATTTCTGAAACATGAATTCTATTATTTAATTCTGCTTTATCAGCTTTATCATTCTATCTGCGACAAAATTATAAAGCTTTTGAATGCAGCACAAAGATTATTTTTCTTTCCAGAAGAGTTGATCAATAAACTCATAGCGCTTCTCCATCTGGGCATCAGCTTTTACCTCAGTATTCACATCTATCTGAAGCACAGGAGCTACGGACTTGCCGTTGGTAGATGGCCATTCCGGCAGACCCAAACCGTTTGGATTGCCCGTCTTCACAAAGTTTACATAGTACTGACTGAAGATTTCGCTAATCATGTAATCCTCAGGTTGCCAGTCAAATACACGATTGGTAGGCAGAGTAGCCATGGCATATTCAATATCGGCAGAGTGGACGGCACCCTTATCCTGTGGAGCAGGAGCAGCTCCATCCTTAGCATCCACTACGCCACCAGCCAAAGCTGCCACCTTGCCTTTGATAGCCATTGCAGGACGAGGATGACAATAACGATAGCGATAAACAGGCTGTCCACCGGTCAACTTGTGCATGTTGCCCCACTTCCATGTAGAATAATCTAAGAAGAGATCAGAGGCGAGGTTTACGCCAGGTTGCTCCAAAACATCCTTGTCACTATTGATACCATAGAGACGGAACACTTCGTCAATATTTTCCTCTCCGAAAGTAGTCTTAGCACCAGCCTTCAGATTCTCTACTGTAGGCTCCTTGCCCATCAATACTGCTCCAGGAGTCATCTCCTGATTGTTTCCTCCTACCAGCAGAGGCACCTTGGTCTGATGGCCTTTCGCAAAAGTTTCCGCAGGCTGCTCTGTCAGGAAATATCCATCTATATTATAGGTAGGAATCGACTTCACACCAGCCAATTTCATCAGTTCTTCTGCTGGAAGCGCACGAAGTTCATCGAGGTTCTTCAATCCTACGTTCTTTTTCACCTTCTTGCCCGTTTTCTTGCCTATCTTCTCTGCTATTTTCTGGGCAAGCTGCACGCCATCCTCCTCGGCTTCCTTCAGTGAAGCAACTTTCTTGAAACTCATCACCGAACCGCTCGAACCCATAGCCTGTGCAAAAAGCCCCTGACAGAGAGGAGAAGCCATCAGAGCACTAACCGACATAGAACCGGCTGATTCACCTACAATGGTAATGCGGTTAGGATCACCACCGAAAGCCTCGATATTATTCTTTACCCATTGGATAGCAGCCACTTGGTCCATGAAACCATAGTTTCCTGAGCCTTTATAGGAAGTCTCTTTGGAGAGTTGAGGATGAGCGAAGAATCCGAAGATGCCCTCACGATAATTGGCTGTGATAGAGATGATTCCCTTTCTCGCCATTGCATCACCAGCATATCGAGGTTCGCTTCCGCTACCAGCCATCAATCCTCCACCATTGAAATAAATCAATACCGGCAGATGTTCCTTCATCGTCTTGGCGGGAGTCCATATATTCAGGTAGAGACAGTCCTCGCTATTGTTCTTTGTTCCGAAGTTCATATCACCGAAGATAGCTTCCTGCATCGGGTTCGCTCCGAATTCCTTAGCCTCGCGCACACCTTCCCATTTCTGTGCTGGTTGCGGAGCCTTCCATCTGAGATTACCTACAGGAGGTGCAGCAAACGGAACACCTTTGAAAACCTTGATTCCAGAAAGATCCTTTCCTTCGAGGATACCTTCAGCAGTCTTTACCTGTGTCTGTGCCATCATTCCCATAGCAGGGAGCAGAAAGGCGAGTGATAGAAATAGTTTTTTCATCTGATATAATTTTTATGATGATATATTTTAAAATGTGCTTTAAAGTGCCGTATTTCCTTAGTGATCATGCAGCATTTGCAAAACGATATTGCAAAAATAAACAAAATATCAATAGTTTGACTTGTTTTCCTCATACTTTTTTTATATTTTTGCAAAAATAAACAGAATACAAACGTAAAACATGAATTAAATATAGAAAATGATGGAAGGTTATAATCAGAAGAAATATCCCGTAGCCACCAAGCGCTACGTACAGTGGTTGGAGTTGGAATCAGATGAAGAGGCTATCCGTGAATATCGCAGATTGCATTCGGAGGGTGTGCAATGGAAGGAAATTCGTGATGGAATCCGACAGGTAGGCATCCTGGAGATGGAGATTTACATCTTCGGCAACAGACTGGTGATGATAGTGGATGCGCCGGAAGATTTCGATTGGGACAAATCAATGGCAGAACTTGCCACACTCCCAAGACAAGCAGAATGGGAAGAAGTGGTAGGCAAATTCCAAAAATGCGGCAAAGGTGCTACCAGCGATGAAAAGTGGCACATGATGGAGCGTATATTCTATCTCTACGAGTGATGTATTTGTGCACATGGATGGCGCCAAGCAAGTGGGAATACAAGGCATATTATTTACTGGTAGTAATAACTTAAAGGAGCAATTGGTTCAATTGTCGATTTTATGATTTCTATAACATATATTATATCATACGTTTGTGCTGGTATCTGTATCCTGGCACTTTTGGAAAAGCCGTTAGGCTTTGTAGCTCATATAAGGAATGACTGGAAACAATTCAAACAACTTTGTCCAAAGGAAGAGCTTGAGGACTTAAAGACTTTCACGGAAGAAGACAAGCTTTATTGGGGCAAGGTAAATGTTTCCCTACGCAATTACCAAAAGAGAAACTTATTGAGGTGGTGCTGTCAGGTGACAGTTCCAATTGAAGAGATGGACGAGCAGGGCCTGCCCACGGAAAAGGAGAAGAAAATCCTTTGGGACTTGATAGGCTCCATCGATTCATCCCTTCGTCTCAAATGTACGGATGTGCCATATCCGCTGATTGTTGGTTTTGTGGAGGGAAACAATGTTTGCAGCATCTATTGGATGGTAAGTAATCCTGAAGATACGGGCAAGGTGCTTGGAAAACTGAAGCTTGACCGCAAACTTCAGTATACGATGCGGCAAGATCCATTCTGGACACAATTTAATACCTTGCTGGAAGAGTTATAATAGATTACTTTTTCCCACTTTCTGCATCTTCAGGTATTGGCCAGTTTTCTGATGGAGTACGCATTTCCTTCATCACCTTGTCAAAGCCGATTACCATTTCCGGATATTTCTTGGCGAGATTATGCTTCTCTTCCGGATCCTCCCGCAGATTGTAGAGTTCCAGAGGCTTGTTTGGCTTGATGGTAACAGCCTTCCAGTCACCGTGGCGCGCAGCACGCTGCTTGCCTGGGAATTCCCAATAGAGAACTCGGTCGTCTGTATCAATCTGCTTACCATAGAACAATGGCAGGATATTCATGCCGTTGATGTTCTGAGGCAGATATTGGGTGCCTCCCGTAAGAGCTGCCAGCGTAGGCATTACATCCGGGAAATAGATGATGTTGTTCAGCGACTGCACCGGCACCTTTCCTGGCTGGTTCACGATGAACGGTACTCGGATGCCTCCTTCGTAAAGCTGCGCCTTGCGGCCACGGAATCCTGCGTTGCAGTTGAAGAGTTTCAATGGTGCCTGAACGGCTGCACCGTTATCTGATGCAAAGATGACGAGCGTATTCTCGCGCAAATTATTCTTTTCCAGATAGGTGAGCAGTCTGCCTATTGCCGCATCCATGTGAGTTACGAGTGAAGCGTAGCGCTTGTCGTTCATACTCCATGATTCATCATCATACCATGTGGTGTTGTCAATGATGTAGGGTTCATGAGGCGCATCAAAAGCCAGATAGAGGAAGAAAGGATTCTTCTTGTTTCGCTTGATGAAGTTGATGGCATCATCGGTCGAAATATCTGTGTTGTGCTTGATGTGCTTATCGTGCTCATTTGCCTTGATATGGATGAGCTTATCATTGTCGAAACGGTTGTATGGATAATAGTAAGGTGAATTTGATTCTACCGTACTGATCAGCCATCCGTGGAACTCGTCAAAGCCACGATAGATAGGTGATGATTTAGGATCATACCCATCCAGATGCCATTTGTTGACAAGGCAGGTTTTGTAACCGGCTGCGTGCAATACCGTAGCGATGGTTGTATCCTGTGGTTGCAGACTTGTTCTGCGAACGATGGTTGTATCACCATTCGGGTTGATTTTCAGACCAGTCATGCCTCCAGCTGTGCACATGTTATCACGGATACGGCTATTGCCGGTATTCTTACCCGTCATCAGCGCACATCTTGATGGTGAACTGATTCCCGATCCGGCATAGCTTTGGTTGAATCGTGTACCCGTAGCAGCCAGTTTGTCAATGTTGGGAGTCTTGATAGTCTTGCTGCCGTAGCAGGAAAGGTCACCATATCCCAGATCATCTGCAAGGATGAAGATGATGTTGGGTCTGTCGGCTGTAGCCTTTACAGCCTTGTTTTGTGCCATTGTAGCCTGTCCTGGTACGAGCGAGGCAGCAATAGCTCCAATAAATGCTTTATTCTTCATTGTTAAGTTGTTTGTCGATTTATTTTGCAAAAGTATAAAAAATAAATGAGAAAAAGTGATTTTCTAAATAAAAAGTTATACCTTTGTCTTCAAATCTATCGCAGTCATAAACTATCTTCAAGTAATGAAAAATGGAGGTAATTGCAATGCTGAGTACCCATAGCTCTTGTACTATAACAGTACTAACGATTCATTGATGAAGTAAGCATCGTTTGACCTCCTAATATCCATATTTCTATTAAAAAAATCTGTTTCTTTCAGAAAAGTGTGGTTTTCGATCCCCGTATTCATAGGAAAAGTGTATTTTTTATTTGGTTATTCCGAAGGAAAAGTGTATATTTGCACCATCAAAATCATAGGAAAAGTGTAATTATGCTGTATAGAAAGATAGAAAAGTGGCACAGGAGTTGAAGGCGCATGGAGCATCTTTCTGTTCTTCCGTTAGAAATCAAGTCTGGTAAAGATTATCAGGTGCATAGTGCCTTGGATAAGTTCCTGCAAATCAAGGAATATAACATCCAGCAAGCCTTCGTTTTCTCCAATGCTCAGCAGGTGAAGGTGAAGGATGGAATAACTTATCTGCCTATCTATTATATAATGTGTATAGAGCCAAAGCAGGCAGAAGATGAAGTGTTGCTTTAGGACGATTGGTAAGATATAGTGTGGAAGTGTAAAGAATATTTATCATAATACCCCTTATTATTGTAAATACCAAGCTTGATACCAATCCTTTCTATGACCTCTGTAGAAGAGAATTTGAACAGTATAACCCAAATTATAATGAAGTAAATATTCAAATACCTTCATTATAATTTAGGTTAAGCTTGAACCTATCCTTAAACATTGCTTGCTCTCTTTGTGGAATTTGCAATTGCTTGGCAAGAGCTTCCCAATTGCTCACGGCAGCTTGTACATCCTTGATGATGCCCTGGGCCACCTTTCGATTAATCATATAATCCTCACATGACTCCAACAGCACTTGAATGTCTGCCTTATTGGAAACTGCATTGATAAGCAAGCTTTGGTATAAATTGTTGGTTGGATTCATGTCGTAGGCCGGAGAGAGCGTCCATCCTTTGGGTGTCAACAAGAATCCATGGTTGCGGAAATGGTCGTCTGAGTTACCTATGCAAATGTTGAAGGCGACCCTACGATAGAGTTCCTGCAAATTCGTCTCTACATTGCAGCATCCTTGTAGAATGAAATCCACAATATCCAGATAACCGTAACCACCTTGTGCGTTGTCTCCATCTTTAAGTCCCAGCAAAGACATGGAGGAGGCAAAATGGATTCTCCGGCCTTCATCCGTTCTGTCAAAACGCTTGGATAAGAGGGTATGATACTTACCCAATCCTCCCAACAAACGAGTCTCTGCCACATGGATACCAGCTTGTTGGGCCAGCAGATGAGAGAAATGCTCCCATAATCCTGCATCATAATCGTCATTCCGAGATGGGAATTTGGCGATGCAGAGCCTGCCTTCCTCATCCAATACGCCTGCCTTCGGTCTTGCGCCACCAAGTGATGTTCCTGGCTGTATCAGCTGGGCAATCCACTTCTTTTCAGGCATGACATCTTCCTCCTCACATTTTTCTATCTCTTGACTGGCATAAATAAGCTCTCGTATTTCCGTCAATGGTGGAATTTTCAGAGAAGGAGAAACATTGATGAAACCACCGTTCTTTTCTTTCTTAAACCTGAAACAACCCATTCGGGAGAAATCATCAATACCCACCAAGTAATCGAAGGAAGACAGGTTACGTGGAGCCCTTTTCTCTTCCTCTGCTTGCAACTGCTCCCTCCTCTTGAGGAGAGTCCTTCCCCATCTATCAGGCAAAGCGTCGGCAAAACATCCAAAAATATCATTGCCAGGCAAGGTGTATTGCATGCCAGGATAATTGTTGATGTCTTCCGAGAGCTTGATTCCTGCATGAAGGTTGAGCCAATCGTTGTCAAACTTGAAGGCATAACTATCCGAACCACGCAACTTTTCGTAGCATAGTTCCCCTATAAACTCTGGCTCCTGCAGCCAGTTGAAATCTCCAAAAACGAACAGTTTCTCCATTCCTTATTCTTTTTTAGTTGCCCTTTGACGATTTTTCAACCCCAAGTCTTGCAAGGATCTGCCGAGTTTGTCATCCTTGGCAAGCAGCAGAATGTCATCGTCCAGCTGCAGTGCATACAGCACTCGCAGGTAGATGCCTATTGACACTGTCGGCATCCCCTTTTCCACCTTGCATAAAGTTACCTCCGAGCATGTAGCCCTTTCAGCCACCTGTGCCATGCTTAGGTTTCGGCGTAGCCTAGCCAACTTGATTTGCTCGCCAACGATAGCCATTTTTTGCAACAACTTCCTGGGAAGTTTGTTAGCCATTGTACTCTTAGACATACTTATATACTTAATTATAATGTGCAAATATATGAAAAATACTTCATTATAATATGGGTTAGCGTGAATAATTAGGAAAGATTAAGATTGCAATTACAATAACCAACTCATCCTAAGGTAGTCAAGGAAGAGAAAGAGGGTGGGATGCCCATTAAGGTCAAATTATATCGACAGAAAACCACATGCGAAACTTCTGTAAAAAAGCCCTCGATGCCAAAGCACCGAGGGCAAGCCTATCTGTCACGTCCTGTCTCAGTAATGAGGCAAACACGAACTTAATCGCACACAACAACAATAGGCTTCCGCTGAGGACGTACGCCTTTTATTTTATTTCTCACTTCCTTTCTCAAAATAGGGAGCCAACTCCTTCTTCACGTCGAAGCAAGGACAGGCTTTGGCGGAAAACTCGTTGTGGCCGTGGATAGTGGCGTGAAAGGAAGAAAATTGAAAATGAAAATGACCGAAAATGACTTTGACCAAATGACCGGAATATTACATTGTAAGTCTGGCAAAGCATTTCAGAATAGTTGCGCATAACCGATTTTCGCTCTAAAAAACATTATTTTAGAGTTCAAAATTAAGGGATTTTAGTGAAAAAATCCGCAGTTTTGAGCTTATAAGTGAAAGAATAAGCCGAAAAATACGCTTTTTATAGAGATTTCTTAATACCAATATAATAACTTTGTCTCGATTTATAAGCATCGCTATATTTACTATTTGTCCATTAAAAAGTTAAATCTTAACTGTCAACAGATAAATCTATTTTCAAAAACGAATATAATGTAAGTACTTGATGTTGAAGCTTATAACTATAATCATTGGCTTATCATAGATTATCAAATAAGATTTATCGACTTTAGAAATGTTCTGTATTTTTGTTATTATAGCAGAGATTGGCAAACTATCATATAATACTACTTTTTATTACTTTATTTAACGGAAAAGTTATTTTTGAGGCGTTTTTTGCGATTTAAACCCCTCGAAAATGGCGAAAAAATGAAGCAGAAATGCCAAAAACAAGTACCCCAAAATGCAGTTTTAGTAAAGAAACACAACAAAATGATAGGCAAGAAATGGTTATTGAACATGGATTTTCTTAGAATTTGAGAGACAGGAGAATACAAGAATTAGAATTTTTAGGAGAGAAAAAGAGGGTTTCAATAATTATATAACACACTGATAATCAAAGACTTCTAACTATATCTTATACACTAAATACTTGCTATGAAGAAAACAAAATCCGGTCAAAATCGGTCATGGTCATTTTCGGTCAAAATGAAATTGGAATCGGTCAAAATGGTCTATAATATAATATAAATATATATTTATATTATATTATAGGATGACCGAGCGCCCCCCGAAAACGATTTTGACCGGAAATGACCATGACCGGAAATGACCGCTTTTCTATCCAATACATCCTCCCATTTTACCCAAGAAAAAAAAGTTTGTTCAAGTGACGGGCGCACTCTTGCATATTGGGCATTTTTTGTGTACCTTTGCACCAGCAATCGAAAGAAAGCTTCTCTTGTACCAAAAGTCGGTCTTCATAGACGACTCATCTTGGTCTTAATAGATGACAGGCGCCGGTCATCAATGACGACCAAAATAAGGGCAAGAAATGGGGCTTCTGGGGAATTGAAATATCAACCATCAAAACACACACAAAGTATGATTAACTACAGCATTACCATGCGCTCAGTGAACAGTAACCTCCTTGAAATCAATCAGGCTAAATCACGTATCAACCAGGCTGACATTTCCGCCATCCTCTACATGACCGTGGATTGCATGAGAGAACAGCTCCTCGAAGGCAAGAAGATTCGCCTCGGCGATCTCGGTGATTTCTCCATCCTCCTCTCATCCAAGGGCGCTGAGGATGCCGACAAGTTCACCGCTCAGAACATCACTGATGTAAAGGTTCTTTGGGAGCCAGGCGCTGAGTTCAAGAACCTCCTTGCCGATGCCGAGTTCAACCTCGTAGCCAGCCGCAGCGCTCAGGCTGCAGTCAT
>USJD01000022.1 GCA_900554835.1 uncultured Prevotella sp.
ATAGCGACACAGCGTACTGTGTCCTCACCGATGTGCTGCTGCACCTCGATGACCAATTCGCGTCCGTCAGGACGTTGCACCTTTAGAGCTTCGTGAATCTTTGGAAGCACCTTCTCAGGATTCTCGCCCTTGATATCGAAATAAACGTCGATAACAGGACCGATAATCTGCGAAATGCGTCCGTTAATTTGTGACATAAGCTATAAGTTTAATTTATTTATTATTGTAGTTGTTATCTTATTTAACGCCCCTGCAAAAGTAACAACAATTTAAGAAAACTCCAAATAAAAATGAAGTATAATTCTCCTTTAAACCATTTTTAGTGCCGTTTAAATCATTTTTACTTTTACATTGACCCCAAAAACCTTGAACGTTGAGTGTTTTTTCAGATTTCTTTTGAGAAATCTACACTCAACATTCGGCTTTGATATCATCAAGTTTAGATGCTCAATTCATCAAGCACCTTAATCAATTTACGGTCAAATGGTTTGTCTGAGCGGATAGCTTCTGACAGTGGGACATAAACAACCTCATTGTTACGCACACCAATCATGACATTTCTCTGTCCCTGTATGATGGCTTCTATAGCACCACAACCCGTACGGGAAGCAAGGATTCTGTCACGTGCAGAAGGACGACCGCCACGCTGCAAGTGACCTAAGATAGAAACACGCACATCAAACTCTGGGAACTCCTTGCGTACACGGTCTGCATAGTAGAGTGCACCACACTTAGGACTTTCAGAGACGATAACGATACAACTCTTCTTAGATTTACGGATACCACGCTCCATAAACTGAGCCAACTGGTCAACATCCGTACTGTCTTCAGGAATGATAGCAGCCTCTGCACCACTTGCGATAGCACTGTTCTGTGCCAGGAAACCAGCATCACGTCCCATTACCTCAATGAAGAAAATACGCTCATGGCTCTGGGCGGTATCACGGATACGGTCCACACATTCCACGATCGTATTCATGGTAGTATCATAACCGATTGTATTATCTGTTCCATAAAGGTCATTATCGATAGTACCAGGGAGGCCAATGCAGCAAACATCAAATTCGCGGGCGAAATTCATCGCACCAGTCAGCGAGCCATTACCACCGATAACCACAAGGGCATCGATTTCTTCTTTCTGAATGGTCTCGAAAGCCTTCTGACGACCTTCTTCTGTCATAAATTCCTTAGAACGAGCTGTTTTCAGTATAGTACCACCCGTACCAATGATACCACTCACATTCTCTGTGGTAAAAGTCTTGATCTCATCATTGATAAGACCATCATAACCACGATAGATACCCTTTACGTTGAAACCATTGTAAATTGCAGCACGAGTCACCGCACGGATAGCTGCATTCATTCCTGGAGCATCACCTCCTGAGGTCAAAATACCTATAGTTTTAATCTTTGCCATAACTATATACCTTATTATATTATTATATGTTTATTCTGAATTAGTTTTATCTGAATTTATATTCAGTTTTATTCTGATTACGTGCCTTTCACGCAATCAGAATGCTTTTCATATTTTTATTCTCATTTTCCAGAGTATAAGAATACTCTTTTATCAAAATATAAGAATAAGGATAAATTCTTTAAATCAACAAACACGTAGCTCCCGAAACAAGATTGTGTGAGAGCCAGAGGATGGCAAGTCCAATAACGCCACCCAAAAGAGCCTTCCAACCAACATTACGGAAGAACCAAGTAATGCGCATCCGCTCCATTTTCATCAGAGCCAATCCACTTACCGTACCGATACCCAATACATTTCCACCTGCCATGACACAATAAGCAATCACCTGCCAATACAAGCCATTGCAACTGTAATCTGTCATCCCTTCCAACAATTCATTCTGCAAAGGAAGATCAGGCAAAGAGAAGAAATTGATGGCTGTAGCGAAATTATCCAAAACTGTACTGATAACACCTGCCGCCACACCATGTGTCCACACACTCGGATTCTGTTCATCCACCCCCAGATACTCAGTCAGCGCATTGAAAGCACCAGTTTCCTTCACCACAGCAACCGCCATCATGATTCCCATTACAAAAAGAATCATCTGAATGACTCCATACTGCAACACACGAGGTGTACGACGATCCACCATGGCATCCATATTCATGAGCTTACGGTTGAAAATCTCATTTACCACCCACAAAATAGCGAGAACACAGAGTGCACCCAAGAATGGACTCAGTTTCGTAATATTATGGAATGTAGGAATAAACCATAATCCACCTATACCAACAAAAAGCATCACGAGGCGCTGCCAGACATTCAGACGGGTATCATCGCCTCTGTAGGGCATCACAATCCACTCCGTTTCTACCCTTTCCGGCAACTGTCTGGAAATCATATAAGTAGGAATCAGCCAGGCTGCCAGACAAGGCAAGAACAACGCCATAGAGAAAGCTGTAGCCGTAACCAAACCTCCATTCCAAAGCACCAGACCTTCTGGATTTCCAATCACAGTCAAAGCACCGCCGCAATTGGCAGCCAGCAATATAGCACTGCCATAAAACATACGCTGACGACGACTCGGGATAATGCCATGCATAATCGTAAGCATCATCACAGTAGTCGTGAGATTATCAAGATTGGCAGATATAATAAAGGTAACTATTGCTAAAGTCCACAGCATTTTCTTGCTTTTACGGGTACGTAAAAGTTGGCTGATAAAATCAAAGCAACCATTATTATTCAAGATCTCAACAATAGTCATAGTAGATAAAAGGAAGAGTACGATTTCAGCCGCTCTTCCCACGTATGGCAGAAAGACAAAGCGTGAAATGAAATTCTTGACAGCGACACTATTGTCAGGAATAATATTCCATTCATCGGCATGCAGATAGTTAGAAAATTCATACGCATGCTGACTGGTCACGAAGTCCATACCAAAGCAAATATAGAGTACCCATCCTACCGTTCCTGCGAAAATCGCAACGGCAGCACGGTTAACTTTGGTAACATTCTCCGTCGCAATGAGGAGACAACCAATCAAAAATATGCCTACAATGACTAATGTCATAACTATTATCTTTACATTTCGAACGCAAAGATAACAATTATTCTCAATATAACGACAAATCGAATGGATTTTTTTACCGGTTTTAACGGAAAAGTAATAATTTACGAGTATATTGTTACACATTTGCCACATAC
Source organism: uncultured Prevotella sp. (assembly GCA_900554835.1). Lineage (GTDB taxonomy): Bacteria > Bacteroidota > Bacteroidia > Bacteroidales > Bacteroidaceae > Prevotella. The sequence continues at coordinate 3,170 of USJD01000022.1, forward strand.
GGTTAGCAATATCGCCCCTTTAGCGTTTCAACCGTGCCATTATTTTTTCAATAAGATGCGTCTTGGTTTTGATGATGTACAAACTGAAACAAACATTCATCGCAGAAAAGACGAAAGCAGCCAGCCAATAATAGAAGTTCAAATCTACCGAAACAACAACAGTCAATGCAAAAAGACAAAACAACGTTTCAATACCCATATAGAGGTAAGCACTTTTAGAAATTGCCATAGAATAATAAATCCTGCTAAAGAAACACACAGCTATGGCCTCCACAAAATAAGCAAGAACAATACCAATTCCCATACCCGTAAGACCATATAAATTGAAACCAATAATCTCAAAAACAAAAAGAAGCACTACGGCAAAAGTCTCCTGCCCCAAGAACACAAAAGACTGTCCTTTGGATAACGGAAGATATTCTATAGGAAGATACACAGCACGGAACAACATGCTGACTGCAGCAAATTGCGCCATCAGAAGAATACCCATAAAACTCTTATCGTAAAGCAGAGGAATCAAAATAGGCAAACCAAAAATCAGCATGATGATAAAAGGAGATATCAGAAGCGTATTCACCTCTATCTGACGGTTAACACAGGCATTCAGTTCACTTCCCTTTCCCTTAATACAAGACAATCTCGGATAATAATCAGACTCCATAGCAGAGAAAACGAGACCACCATACACCAAAACCAGCGTAGAGCAGGCATTAAACAGACCCACCTCTTCCAAATCTCCCACATTATTAAGATAGGTGCGTACTAAGAACTCAGCGCCACTATTGATGACACCGGAGAGAACAAACGCAATTCCTAATCTGATGACATGAACACCAGACTTCAAATAGCTACGTCTTAACGATATTAAATAAGGATAATACCTTAAAGAATAACGCATTACGCACACCAATTGAACAAACGCTTGAAAGTTTAGTACGAAGACGATTCCCGCCTGTCCCCACAGATAATATACAGGAGCAGATATGATCAAAGACGCTGCAACAACATAAAGAGAAGAATAGGCCAAAGCCTTCAATTGACGGGTAGCCTTCAGCACGGCCATTTCCCCGCCAACAAGAATAGTCAATCCAACCGTTGGTGCCAATAACATGTAATGAAGCGTATGATTACCCCAAGTAAAAGTCCAGTTATTGAAAAGTGGTCCTAAACATACACACACCAGCACGCCCAAAACAGCAGTCAGAAGTACCCACGAGCGAATCAGCTTAATAGATTCAAGTAATTGTTTAGGAGCAAGGTCATAATTCTCTGATATTTCGTGCACTGCGCTTGTAGGAATACCAAAAGAAGTAGCAGAAACCATCATATTGATAGTGGAATTCAACAGAGAGACCATCCCCATACCATTTGGCCCCAAGAACAAAGCAGCGAACTTGTTGCGTACAATACCAACAAGCACACTAAGTCCCTGTACACCGCCAAGAATGCCAGTGTATTTGAGAATATGAGAGTAGCTATCTTCTTTTTCTTTATTTTCCATCTATTATAAAACGCTAACCTGGAAGAAATATTGCCTTAAGCAGCAACAATATTCCTTCTACGCCCATCAACTATCTATCTATCATCAATTAGCATCTGCACCCAAGCAGTTTTTATAAAGTATATTTCATATATATAATAAGGTAAAATAGGAAATAACCCCATTTTACAGCCCAAAAACGTTAAAATACAATAAATATCAGCATTTATATCTCTCTAAATTGGGTTATTCCGCCAAAAATGAGTAATTTTGCGCCCGATTTATATAATTCACATAAAGTCTAACTTTATTAATTTTTAATTTTTTATTTAATTTTATGTCAGATTTAAAGAACGTAAAGCCATTGGACGACTTCAATTGGGACGAGTTTGAGAATGGCGGCAGCGCAAACGTCAGCAAAGCGGACCTCGAGAAGGCCTATGACGAAACCCTTAACAAAGTAACTGAGCATCAGGTTGTAGAGGGTACTGTAATCTCTGTTGATAAGAAAGAGGTTATCGTAAACATCGGTTACAAGAGCGACGGTATTATCCCAGCTTCTGAATTCCGTTACAACCCAGACTTGAAGGTAGGTGACAAGGTTGAGGTTTATGTAGAAAACCAGGAAGACGTTAAGGGTCAGTTGGTTCTCTCTCACAAGAAGGCTCGCTTGAGCAAGTCTTGGGAGCGTGTTAACGAGGCTCTTGAGAACGAGGAAGTTATCCAGGGTTATATCAAGTGCCGCACTAAGGGCGGTATGATTGTTGACGTTTTCGGTATCGAAGCTTTCTTGCCAGGAAGCCAGATCGACGTTCACCCTATACGCGACTACGACGTATTCGTAGGCAAGACAATGGAGTTCAAGGTTGTAAAGATCAACCAGGAGTTCCGCAACGTTGTTGTATCTCACAAGGCTCTCATCGAGCAGGAGTTGGAGCAGCAGCGTAAAGAAATCATCGGTAAGCTCGAGAAGGGTCAGATCCTCGAAGGTACTGTTAAGAACATCACTTCTTACGGTGTATTCGTTGACCTCGGCGGCGTAGATGGTTTGATTCACATCACAGACCTCTCTTGGGGCCGCGTAAGCGATCCACACGAGGTTGTAACACTCGACCAGAAGATCAACGTTGTTATCCTCGACTTCGATGAGGAGAAGAAGCGTATCGCTCTTGGTTTGAAGCAGTTGACTCCACACCCATGGGATGCTTTGGATGCTAACTTGAAGGTTGGTGACCACGTTAAGGGTAAGGTAGTCGTTATGGCTGATTACGGTGCATTCGTAGAGATTGCTCCTGGTGTAGAGGGTCTTATCCACGTATCTGAGATGTCTTGGAGCCAGCACTTGCGTTCTGCTCAGGACTTCATGAAGGTAGGTGACGAGGTTGAGGCTGTTATCTTGACACTCGACCGCGCTGAGCGTAAGATGAGCCTTGGTATCAAGCAGTTGAAGGAAGACCCATGGGAGACCATCGAGGTTAAGTACCCTGTAGGTAGCAAGCACACTGCAAAGGTTCGCAACTTCACTAACTTCGGTATCTTCGTAGAGCTCGAGGAAGGTGTTGATGGTTTGATCCACATCTCCGACCTCTCTTGGACTAAGAAGGTTAAGCACCCATCTGAGTTCACAACAGTAGGCGCTGACATCGACGTAGTAGTTCTCGAGATCGATAAGGAGAATCGTCGTTTGAGCCTTGGTCACAAGCAGTTGGAGGCTAACCCATGGGATGAGTACGAGGCTATCTATACTCCAGGTTCTATCCACAAGGGTACCATCACTGAGATGATGGATAAGGGCGCTGTAGTTGCTCTCGCAGAGGGTGGCGAAGGCTTCGCAACTCCAAAGCACCTCACTAAGGAGGATGGCTCAATGGCTAAGAAGGGCGAGGAGCTCGACTTCAAGGTTATCGAGTTCGTTAAGGAGACAAAGCGTATCATCCTCTCTCACTCTCGTACATTCGAGGAGGGCAAGGACGATGTTAAGCCAGCAGCTCCACGCAAGCACAACAACGCAGGTCGCAAGAATGAGGCTGCAGCTATCAACAACGTAGCAGCAGGTACTTCACTCGGTGATATCGACGCACTTGCTAAGTTGAAGGCTCAGATGGAGGGTAAGGCTTAATCATTAGCCTTTCGCTTCAATTTGAATCGCATTCAATAACAATGCAAAATATTTTATCCCCGGTTCTTCGGAATCGGGGATTTTTTATATCATAATATCAATCGCCATCGAAGCTTACTTCTATTGCCATCGAAGCTTACTTCTATTGCCAATGAAGCTTACTCCTATTGCCAATGATATTCAGCAATGACATTTTCGGCATCGTGCTCTGGGTTGGTTATGTAGCCCTTAAAACCATCCCACTTATGACAACATTGATGGCCCTGCTTATCCCCACTAAATTTCCACTTAGCCTTTTTTTATGCCAAAAAGAGAACAAATATGCATTTTAATGGAAAAACATTTGGAAGTTACAAGTTTTCGTCGTAACTTTGCACCCGGTAAAAAAGATTATATTAATAGTTTATGAAATATTTTAAATTGATGGCCGCTGCTATGATTGGCAGCGCTACCCTCACCTCTTGTTTCAAGGATGAGCCTCTTAACGCAGAGTGCGATATTGAGCAGGCATATATTCATGTGGATAATCCGTTGGAAATGTTCGCTAATTACACAGACACTATCGTAAAGGTTCTCTCCAACGAACAAGACATAACTTTCAACGTAAAAAGACATACAGACATAAGTAATATGGCACCATTATTCAGACTAACTGAAGGTGCAAAGATTACACCCGAAAATGGTTCTGTACATGATTTTACTAATGGTCCTATTATATATAAGGTTACTTCGCAGGATGGAGAATGGAATCGTTCTTATTCCGTATCATTTTCATTTCCACCTGTTTTTTACGAAGAAATGAAATATGACTTTGAGGAGTATTTCCTCAATGAGGTTAAACCTGTGAATAAATATTATGTATGGAGCGACAAAAACGATGACGGAACAAGAGCCAACAATTGGGCAACAGGTAATCCTGGATACAACTTAAGCGTAGGAAACACAGCCAAACCAAACACCTACCCTACAGTTCCTATTCCTGCAGGTTCAGAAGGCACACTGGATGGTACTGCTTGCGTTAAACTAACGACAAGCGACACTGGTGCATTCGGAATGATGTACAAAATGCCTATTGCAGCAGGCAACTTATTCTTAGGTAAGTTCGACGCATCTCAAGCCATGAAGGATGCAATGAAAACTACTCAATTTGGTATTCCTGTCAGTTTCTTGCCAATCAGATTCAGCGGCTATTACAAATACCAAAGAGGTAATAAATTTACCGACAAAAAGAAGAATGTTGTAGAGGGCAAATTGGATTATGGTACCATCTATGCTGTACTTTACGACAATCATAATGCGGAAGGAGAAGCTATCTTTCTTGATGGAAGCAACGTACAAACAAGTGAACAAATAGTAGCCATTGCAAAGGTGCCAGACATTGATAACACACCAGAATGGACTCATTTTGACTTAGAGTTTGAAAAAAGAAAGGAAATCGACATGGAGAAACTCAAGAACATGGGCTATAGTTTAGCTATTGTATGTTCATCCAGTGTGGATGGAGCATCATTCATGGGAGCCATAGGCAGCACCTTATATGTTGATAAATTCCGTATAACATGTGAAAAGGGAGATGAATAAGATGAACAAAATTTCAATATTATCAATTCTGCTCTTTACAGCAGCAAATACGCCAACTTTTGGTTGGACGAATCAATACGGAGAGGTAAAAAGTAACAGTCTCCTAAGAAACTACAGTTACTACGTAAGAGGTGGCTACAATTTGGGAGGAACAGCTCCTATAGGAATGCCTGCTACTATTCGCACCCTTCATAGCTATTCTGTTCGTCCTAATTTTATATTAGGTTTCGACGCTTTCCACCCTTTCAATGACAGTTGGGGAATCATGTTTGGTCTCCACTTTGAAAATAAAGGCATGAAAACAGATGCTGGCGTTAAGAATTACCACATGAAAATGAAATGTGGCGACAGAGAATTGGAAGGTATGTTCACTGGAAATGTAGTCACTAAAGTAGATCAAAGTTTGGCAACAATACCAATACAAGCAACCTATGATATATCTGAAAAGGTAAGAATCAAGTTAGGTCCATATTTCTCTTATGTCACCTCACATAAATTTGACGGATATGCCTATGATGGCTATTTGCGTCAAGGTGATCCAACGGGAATGAAAGTTGAACTTGGTAACACAGATGGCGAACGTGGGGAATACGATTTTTCTGGAGATATGCGCAACTGGCAATTCGGTATAGACGTAGGTGCTGATTGGTACTTTTCAAAACGATGGGGAGGTTATGCTGGTCTGACATGGGGTCTTTCTGAAATCTTCAAGAAAAACTTTACAGTATTAGATCAATCATTATACCCTATCTACGGAACTATCGGTTTGATTTATCAATTGAAATAAAAACTTAATTTAAACAAAGAAAATATGAAGAAATTATTTACTTCAGTAGCATTGGCACTTGCACTGATGTCTGCATCTGCCGAAAATTACACTTGTCCTCTGGCTGTAAGCATCAGTGGTTCTGATGATATACCCGCAGGAGACGTTACAGTATCTGTCACCAAGCAGGACAATGGCAAATACACCATGGACCTCAAAAACTTTGCTATGGGTGGCATGGGAGTTGGAAATATTCATATTGAGAACGTAGAAGCAACAGAATGCGGAAACGTAACCGCTTTGGAAACCCAACAAACCATTCAAATCACTCAGGGTGACGATGCTTCTGTTGAAGATTGGATGGGTCCTGGTTTAGGCGACCTTCCTATTCTTCTCAAAGGTCAACTCAAAGGTGGAAATTTCAATGCAATTTTGAATATTCCACTTGCAGGAGGCATGATTGTGGGTGTGAAATTAGGTAACGATGCCAACCAGATGGGTCAATTACCAAACTCTGGATTCGAAGAATTTTCAGAAAAGAGCAAAGAACCAATCGGATGGCATTCCTTCTATAAAGGTAACCTTGCAGGCTCGTTAGCAGGAACAGCAGCAGGACAGCGTACGTGGGAATCAGAAGACAAACCAGAGAGCAGCGAAGGCACTAAGTCCGTCATGATAAAATCCTCAAGCATTCTTTCTGTCTCTGCCAACGGAACCATTACAACGGGGCACATTCAAGCAGGAGCCATGTCTGCTTCAAACAAAAAAAATTGCTCATTCCTTGATTTTAGTAAGACAGACCTTGATGTTGATAATAATCCATTCTACGCAGTGCTGACTAATAAGCCAGACTTTATTAAGATGAGCGTAAAGTATCATGTGGGGGAAAGAAGTGCTAAAAATTGGTCGGGAAAAGTTGAAACTTACAGTAATTATGTTACAGCATCAGCCAAAGCTATTCTCACAAACGGGAAATACGTACAAGACCCAGAAGTTGATGATTACAAAGATAATATCATCGCACGTGCAGAGAATAAAACAATAGCAGATACAAAAGATGCTTGGCAAGAAATTTCCATTCCATTTACATACGCAAAGGATAAGGAAACCCCTAAGGCTGCTCTTGTTACAATCTCTACATGCGCAGAACCTGGAGGTGGTAGCAAAAACACTAAGGATCCAGACATTCTCTATGTAGATGATGTAGAACTTGTATATAATGCTGGTTTTAAATCAGTTTCTTTCAACAATGAAGAATTGACTGATTTTGATGATTCTGGAAACATAAACATAGAGAAATACGACAAGAAAGTTAAACCTGAAGATTTTACCATTGTAGCGGAAGGCGCAGGTGCTTACGTAACCAAGAAGATAACAGCTGATGATGAAGCAACATATGTAACAATTACGGTTACTTCAAATGACTTAAAAACATTTGTCACTCGTACAGTAACCTTCCCAGGTTTGGTAAACGGCATCAACAAGCCTCAGACCGTTACTCTCCCTAACGGCATCAACGCCATCTACAACCTCGCTGGTCAGCAGGTAAGTTCTATGACTTCTGGCAATGTTTACATTGTGAAGACCACTGACGGAAAGACCAAGAAGGTTATCAAGAAATAATGGTTTTAAAAAGTAAAATAACGATACAGAAGTAACAATTTACTTCCTATCATAAACATCAGAATCCTCGGCAGAAGGAAATTTCCTTTCGCCGAGGATTTTTTCTGCGTGGGCAGGCGCAAATTTTTCCCTGCCCACGCAAAAATAAAAGTGGTACCCTACTATCCTATTCGATACACTACAGATATAAATTTAGGCTTTCCCTATATATAATAAGGTGTACGTACACAAAAATAGGCCTTTTCGTCTTACAAAAAGTTAAAAAAGTGACTTTTTTCTACTTTTACATCATTTTTTCTTTCTTTTTGTTTGTTATTACAATCTTTTTCTTTACCTTTGCAATCGCAAACAAGAAAATAAAAATTTTAAACTCAATAAAAGATTAAGATTATGAAAGCATCAGAAGTCATTGCGAATCTCCAGAGAAGATTCCCTAATGAGCCTGAATACATTCAGGCAGTTAGTCAGGTACTTGGTACCATCGAGGAAGAGTACAACAAGCACCCTGAGTTTGAGAAAGCAAACCTCATCGAGCGTCTTTGCATTCCAGACCGTGTCATCGAATTCCGTGTATCATGGGTAGATGATAAGGGTAACGTTCAGACTAACATGGGTTACCGCGTTCAGCACAACAACGTAATCGGCCCTTACAAGGGAGGTCTTCGCTACCACAAGTCTGTTAACTTGGGTATCCTGAAGTTCCTTGCTTTCGAGCAGACTTTCAAGAACTCTCTTACTACTCTCCCTATGGGTGGTGCAAAGGGTGGTTCTGACTTCTCTCCACGTGGCAAGAGCAACAACGAGGTGATGCGTTTCTGCCAGGCTTTCATGACTGAGCTTTACCGTCACATGGGTCCAGACGAGGACGTTCCTGCAGGTGATATCGGTGTTGGTGGCCGTGAGGTAGGTTACCTCTTCGGTATGTACAAGAAGTTGACTCACCAGTTCCAGGGTGTCTTGACTGGTAAGGGTCAGGAGTTCGGTGGTTCTCGTATCCGTCCTGAGGCTACAGGTTACGGTAACGTTTACTTCCTCTGCAACATGCTCGCTACAAAGAACATCGACATCAAGGGCAAGACTGTTTTGGTATCTGGTTCTGGTAACGTTGCTCAATATACAATGGAGAAGTTGATCGAGTTGGGTGCTAAGCCAGTGACATGTTCTGACTCTGACGGTTACATCTACGATCCAGATGGTATCGATCGCGAGAAGCTCGACTACATCATGGAACTCAAGAACGTAGAGCGCGGTCGTATCAAGGAGTATGCTGAGAAATATGGCGTGAAGTATGTAGAGGGTGCAAAGCCTTGGTTTGAGAAGGCAGACATCGCTCTCCCATCAGCTACTCAGAATGAGATCAACGAGGAAGCTGCTAAGGCTCTCATCGCTAATGGTGTGATTGCTGTCAGCGAGGGTGCTAACATGCCATCTACTCCAGAGGCTATCAAGGTATTCCAGGATGCTAAGATTCTCTACGCTCCAGGTAAGGCTGCCAACGCAGGTGGTGTTGCTGTATCAGGTCTCGAGATGAGCCAGAACTCAGAGCGTTTGAAGTGGTCTCGTGAGGAAGTTGACGCTAAGCTCCACGACATCATGAACGACATTCACGCTAACTGTGTGAAGTATGGTACAGAGGCTGACGGTTACGTTAACTATGTAAAGGGTGCTAACGTAGCAGGTTTCTTGAAGGTAGCTAAGGCTATGATGGCTCAGGGTATCGTATAATCATATCAACTTTAAGATATTACTCAAAGAAAGTAGGCCGTTTTTGACCTACTTTCTTTTTTTTATGCGTAAAAAATTTGCTTTAAAAAGAGCGCAACTTAACGAAGCGCTTCATTAACCTCTAACGAAGCGCATCATTAACACCTAACGAAGCGCATCATTAGCACCTAACGAAGCGCATCATTAACATCTAATAAAGCGCATCATTAAAACCCACCTTTCAAGTGCCTCTGTTTAGCAGAAAATCTGCACCACAATATGACATAAACAACACAATGAAAAATGGGGTTCAGCCTACTTTATTCTGTAGGCTGATAGAAAAGTACTGCCTTTATGTAAGTCTCAAACTTGGGATCTTTATGCTTGCTCAATCTCATTTGGATGATAGCTTTCAAAACCGCATAAAAACAGAGGGTCAGCATCAAACCGATGACAATCGCCAAGACGGACGTCCAGGTCTTGCCATAAACGTAGGCACTATCTGGCATTGCAGACAAGATGATGATAGGAATCAAAGTAATAATACCTCCAACAGTCATCTTATGGCGAGGAGTACCACCCATATCCATGATGGCTTGCTTATCGAAGAGGTAATCCTCCAACTCCATCCGCTCGATACCGTAATCCTCTAACTTTGGGAAGTTTGGACGGTCGCCATACTTCTTGATCTTGTCAGTCACCTTATGTTCGAAGTCATCAAAAAACTCCTTCTCTGGATCTTTTAAGTTCATTTTCTTATTATATTAAATATTGAATATTCCTGCAAAAATCACCACAACAATTACAAAAGAAAAAAGCAAAGGTATCTTATCACGAGAAACCTTCGCCTTCATTCTTTTTCTGTAAAAAAAGAAAGCAGTGCCCCTATAAGCCGAGTTCTGTCAGTATCTTACCAGAAGTAAGAACAGAGTCTGCCATTTATCTAGCCCTAAAGTCACCCTTAGGTTCAAGCACTCTACCCTCCACAGTAGCCCGAAGACTTCGGACGAGCCGCCCTCAAACTGCGGTTTACATGAGCTTACAGCTCCCAGATGGCACAGCCTGACGATCACCCGCCAGCTGGTGGTCTCTTACACCACCTTCTCACCCTTACTCTCACCACCCCACTCAAAGAGTAAGATAGTAAAAGCGGTTATTTTCTTCTGCCGACACCTACTGTCACCAATAGCTTCTATTTTCGGAAGTGGGATGCCCTATGCTGCCCGGACTTTCCTCCCGCATCCCCATCAAGGAATGCCAGCGACAGACCGGAGCGCTGCTTTCAGTCTGCAAAGGTACAAAAAACTTTTGAATCTCTGCTATGTTTCTTTACTTTTTTCCAATATTAACCTATAGAGGTCTTCTTACGCCGTATTCTATTTCTTCCTACACCTTATTATATATGTGCACGAATCATACTGGCGTCATTAAATTAGTGCTTGCAGCAGCAACCTCCTTCGTGTTTTACACCGCCAATGACAGCCTGATGCTGATCACGCAACAAGTCGTTGACAGTCTTTACAGGATTGAAAGTGCTCAGAGGAACCTCTACAAAGACGGTATTCCAATCGCTCATCGCACCATTCCACAGACCAGGCAACTCCAATGCCTTCAGGTCCTTACCATTCTTACTCTTGCTTGAAATAAAGCCAGTAGTTGGATCCACATAATCAGGCAGATTGAATGGTTCGCCCTTATAGTTCTTTGTAGCACAAACGAGATCAACAGGATTGAAGTGAGTGCCCTGAGTAAACATCTTCATATATTCCTCATTGTTTGTATCAATCTGAGAGCTCTCAAGAATCTGCAAACTTACAGTGCCATCATTATTATAAGTAAGGAAAGGACCGCCACCAGGCTCACCAACGTTCTTGACTACACCGCAGACACGCATAGGTCGGTTCAATTTCTTACGCAAATAAATAACCAGTTCGGCATCCTCCAATTCCTTGATATCTGCACGGCGGCAGCAGAGATCACGCTGAACGAAGCGGATAATCTCCTCCAATTTTTCATGATTATAAAGACCAGAGTCAAGCAAATTCAAGTATTCGAAAGCCTTCTTCTGAAGAGTAACCAGAATACCAGCAATAACCTGCTTATAGGTTACTGTGTCTGCCTTCAAGCGATCTGGCACTACATTATCAATGTTCTTCACAAAGACAACGTCGGCATCAATTTCATTCAGATTTTGGATCAGAGCGCCATGACCTCCCGGACGGAACAGCAAGCTGCCATCCTCATTGCGGAAAGGAGTGTTGTCAGGATTTGCTGCAATCGTATCGGTGCTTGGTTTCTGCTCAGAGAAAGAGATGTTGTACTTCACACCAAACTTCTCTGCATAGAAATCAGCCTTCTCTGCCACCTTCTGCTTGAAAAGTTCCAAATGGTCATGAGAAACTGTAAAGTGTACGTTAGCCTCACCATTGCTACTTGCATAGAGAGCTGCCTCTACCAGGTGTTCCTCCATAGGAGTACGCACCTCATCTGCAGAATACTCATGGAAGAGCAATAAGCCCTTAGGCAACTGACCATAGTTGAGTCCTTTTGCTTCCAAAAGGTTAGCCACCACAGCCTTATAGTTACCTTCACCCATCAGTTTCTTGATGCCCTTGCCTTCATTCTCACGACATTTGTCACAGAGAGCCTCACGGAAAGCAAACTTCTTGATGTTCTCGAAGAAATGCTTCTCAAAGTCTGTAGTAGGTACATCGTAAGGAGCGCTCAAGAAAGCAAACATATTCTTGAACATACGACTGGCAGCACCGGATGCAGGCACAAACTTCACGATTTTGTGACCCTCAGCCTTGTACTCATTCCAGGCCTGCTCATAGTTTTTCACTTCGTCATCTGTAGGAGCCATGATGCCCTTGCCGATAGCGGCAGCAGCCTCAAGTTTCAAGAAAGGAAAACCATTCTTGATCTGCTCCAACTGATGTTCAATTTGTTGCTCGCTAATGCCACGAGCCTTGATTTGACTTAGATCTTGCTGATTCATAATACCACATTTATGTTATTTTATGCGATTATGCCACAAATATAGTAACTTTTTTTGAAAATGCGAAATATTTGCGCGATTTTTTGTACCTTTGCAGCAAAATATTAACAAGGAGGGATAAAAATGAACGAAGTTTTTACATTTACACCCGAAGAGAAGGAGCAAACCATGCTCATCCTCGAAAGATTGAGAAATGCCATCGGAGAGACTTTCACGCAGGAAGATGAAACCCATTTGCGTGAGGATATCCACCATGCTTTCGAAAATCACCAGATACGCCGTGACGTGTTTGGACTGAATCCTATTTTGCATGCACTCCAGACGGCAGAAATAGCTGTCAACGAGATTGGTCTGAAACGAGATGGTGTCATTTCCATACTGATGCAGACCAGCGTCATCGACGGATACCAGACATTAGCAGACATCAAACGCAAATATGGTGACAACGTGGAGCACATCATCGGCGGTCTTCTCCGCATTCACGATCTGTACAAACGAAATCCTATTATAGAAAGCGAGAATTTCAGAAATCTGCTTATCTCGTTTTCAGAAGACATGCGCGTCATCCTCATCATGATAGCAGACCGCGTGAATGTGATGCGACAGATAAGGGACACGAAGCAGGAAGAGGCTAAAAAGGAAGTCAGCGAGGAAGCCAGTTACCTCTATGCCCCACTCGCCCACAAATTGGGTCTCTATAAACTGAAGAGCGAACTGGAAGATCTCAGTCTGAAGTATCTGGAGCATGATGCCTATTATTTAATAAAGGAGAAATTGAATGCCACCAAAGCATCCCGAGATGCTTATATCGCCCGTTTCATCAAACCTATCCAGGAAAAGCTGGATGAGGCTGGACTGAAATACCACATGAAGGGACGAACAAAGAGCATCCATTCCATCTGGCAGAAAATGAAAAAGCAGGGATGCGGATTTGAAGGTGTATATGACCTGTTTGCCATCAGAATCATCCTGGATGTGCCTCGTGAAATGGAATACAAACAGTGCTGGCAAGTGTTCGCCATCATCACGGACATGTATCAGCCTAATCCGAAGCGTATGCGCGACTGGTTGTCCGTACCTAAGAGTAATGGATATGAAAGTTTGCACACCACCGTACTGGGTCCGGAAAAGAAATGGGTGGAAGTCCAAATCAGAACAGAACGTATGGACGATATCGCCGAGCATGGTCTTGCTGCCCACTGGCGCTATAAAGGTATCAGACAGGGAGAAGGCGGCATTGACGAATGGCTTGCCAATATCCGAAGTGCACTGGAGAACAATGACGATCTGCAATTGATGGACCAGTTCACCACTGATCTGAAGGAAGATGAGGTGTATGTATTTACCCCGAAGGGTGATCTGCTCAACTTCCCGAAAGGTGCTACCGTGCTCGATTTCGCCTACTATATCCACTCGCGTATTGGCAACAACTGCGTGGGAGGTAAAATCAACGGAAGGGCTGTAAGTTTCAGACAAGAGCTCCATTCCGGCGACCAGATTGAGATTCTCACCCAGAGCAATCAAAAGCCAAGACAAGAATGGTTGAATATCGTACAGACCTCGAAGGCAAAGGCAAAAATCAGACTCGCCCTCAAGGAAACCCAGAAGAAGGATGGTCTTCTTGCCAAGGAACTCATCGAACGACGATTCAAAAACCGCAAAATCGATATTGATGAAAGTACGATGGCTCGTATCATCAAGAAGATGGGCTACAAAGAGAACTCGGATTTCTATAAAGATATAGCAGAAGAAAGACTGGATGTCAACAGCGTTATCGACAAATACGTAGCAGAACGTGACCACGATCTCAACTTGTCTAACGCCACTAAGCCTGCTGAGAGTGCAGCCAACTTCGAATACGAAAATCCTACAGAGGAACTGGTGAAGCAAAGCGACGACGTGCTTACCATAGACGAAAATCTCAAAGGTATAGACTTCGAACTTGCTCATTGTTGCCACCCTATCTATGGTGATCCAATTTTTGGTTTCGTAACCATCAACAAGGGAATCAAAATTCACCGTACAGACTGTCCAAATGCCCGCGAATTGCGCAGACGTTTCGGTTACCGTATCGTAAGAGCCCGCTGGAGCGGTAAAGGTTCTTCCAAGTATGCCATTACTCTGCGAATTATCGGCAATGATGATATCGGTATTGTCAGCAACATTACCAACATTATTTCCAAAGAGGATAAACTCGTGATGCGCGGAATCAACATCTCCTCCAAGGATGGACTCTTCTCTGGTAACGTAACAGTCATGATAGATGATGCTACAAAGACAGAAACACTCATCAAGAAACTGAGTGCAGTAAAGGGAGTAAAACAGGTAATAAGAATCTAAACGTAAGACAAAGGTTTGCTGAAGTTATCACACAACTTTTTCGGCATAAATTCAACAAAATGAAGGCTAAATGCTTGATGCTTATGGTATCGCATTTAGCCTTAATTTTATTTAAGCACAAGCACATGAGCGTTAAAGTTTGTTACAAACAAACAGATTTTCATAAAAAAGCATTGCTATTTCGAATATAATAACTATTTTTGTGCGTGTGTTTTTCATAGTATTAGATTTAAGGTTAACAAGGAATGGGTCACAGCGGTGACCCTTTTTTTATTTTTTCTTGAATTTTCTATAAAGTTTCCAAGCCAACAAAGCCCCATCAAAGGCACTTGCACCGATGGAGAACAGACTCTGCATTCTTTTGCTTGGGCTTGCATTCTTGGACAAAGCATCAGGCTTTGCAAACAAAGATTTCCACAAAGCCTTGATTCTTGCATCATCAGCCTCGATATCCTTTTGCAACAATTCCTTTCGCAAACGGATTTCTGTCAATGAACTATATTTCGTCGGATTAGAATTATCTTGACTCATCATCTTATCATTATTTTTGCATGAGAATACCGGCAAGGAATTTCACCAAAGGACGTTCAATCCATTGATGGCGGAATATAAAGAATACCACTAATATAAATAGGTATATAGCCGCAACGATGCAGAATCCCCAGACATATCCAATAAGTTCACCCAAGCCATAAGCCAAGGCAAAAGAAAAATAAATAAGGGCTATCATGAGCAAGCCGACTAACACAACGGTAACAGTTAAGGCTGTCAGCAAGCGTACTACTTTATCCACTACATCGAGCTTCACATATTCCGTCTGAAGCCCGATATAGTGTTTGAGCACTTCAACAAGTTGCCCAATAGTTTCTACATTTTTATCGTTAGAAAACATCATGATAAATTATCGTCCTCAAAAAGACATGATAAATTATACCTCAGGAGCAGCGTCCTTAATGTCATCTACCAAATCATCAACATCTTTTTTGCTGAGCTTGATGTTATGCTTGCTGCAGAAATTGTCAACTGCATCAGCAATTTTGCTACGTGTATCCTCACCCTTCTCAGGAGCAAAAATCAAACCTAAAGCTGAACCAGCGATTGCACCGCCGAGGAAAGCTCCAATGTAACCTAATGCTTTCATAATTACTAAGTTTTTATTGTTAAACATGTTATCAAGAGATCGACGAACTATCTCTATAAGCTGGTCCGACGACTTCTTTATGTTGCAAATGTACTAAATAATATTCAATAAACAATGATTTTTTCCTTAATTTTTATTTAAAGGTGTTGTATTACCCATGTTTTAACAAACTTTATGCGAGGTTTCTTGTTGTATTTGCAATATTATTTGTATTTTCGCAGAACGAAAGCGACACGAATTGTCAACGGGTGGTGATTATATCACTACTAAACAACAAAGAAATCAAATAAGTTAAACAATAAAAACATTAAGTTATGAAGAAATTATCAGTTTTGAGCTTGGGCTTGTGCATTGTTTTGGCACTTGCAAGTTGTAAGTCTAAAGAAAGCATGTATAAGAAAGCATACGAGAAGGCACAGGCTCAGGAAGTACAGCAGCCTACAACAACAGAACCAGTTGTTACTCCATTGGAGACAACTACTCCTAGCGAATCAACAAATACAGAAGTAGATAATGCATCTGTACGTCAGGAGAATGTATCACTTGTTTCTGGTTCTGGTCTCCAGAATTTCAGCGTAGTAGTAGGTTCTTTCTCTTTGAAGGCTAACGCAGAGGGTCTTTACAATACATTGAAGAACTCTGGCTATGACGCACAAATCGTATTCAACAATGAGCGCAACATGTATCGTGTGGTTGCTTCCACATTCGTAGATAAGGCTGGTGCTGTAAAGAGCCGTAACGAACTCCGTGCCAGCAAGTACCCAGACGCTTGGTTGCTCTTTAAGAAATAATGCGCATCTTATCCATAGATTACGGTAAGAAACGTACCGGACTGGCAGTGACCGACCCATTGCAGATTATTGCAGGTGGGTTGGCCACTGTTGCTACATCTGAACTATTTGCCTTCATCGAAGGCTATATACAAAAGGAACAGGTGGAGCGCATTGTCATCGGCAAACCGATGCAGCCCAACGGGCAACCCAGCGAAAACCTGGCACGTGTGGAGAACTTCTTCAACAGATGGCGCAAGGCACACCCGGAGATTCCCATTGAGTACTATGATGAAAGATTCACTTCTGTACTCGCCCATCGAGCAATGATAGACGGCGGAGTAAAGAAGAAAGTGAGAAAAGAAAACAAAGGACTGGTGGACGAGATTAGCGCCACCATTATTTTACAAGATTTTTTGCAATCCAGAAAATGATTTTACCTATTTATATATATGGTCAGCCTGTATTGAGAAAAGTGGCTGAAGATATTACTCCGGATTATCCGGAACTGAAACAGCTGATTTCCAACATGTATGAAACTCTTGACGCAAGTAATGGAGTGGGTCTTGCTGCCCCTCAGATTGGTCTCGACATCCGTGTTGTTGTTATCGATTTGGATGTACTTAGCGAGGATTTCCCTGAGTACAAAGGTTTCAGAAAAGCATTTATCAATGCTCACATCATCGAGCGCGACGAGGAAAGCAAGACTGAGTCTTTGGAAGAAGGCTGCCTGTCTATCCCTGGCATCTCTGAAAAAGTAACCCGCCCTACCCGTATCCATGTGAAATATCTTGATGAAGAATATCAGGAGCATGACGAATGGGTAGAAGGTTATCTGGCAAGAGTGATGCAGCATGAATTTGACCACCTGGAGGGCACCATGTTTGTAGATCGTATTTCACCTCTACGCAAGAACATGATTGCCGGTAAGCTCAAAAACATCATCAAGGGCAAATTCCGCTGTGCTTATCGCACCAAAATTCGTCACTAATCAGCGAAAAAGCAAATTCAATAGGTTTTAGTTCTATTTATACATTCAGTATGAACAAAAAGAGATTATTGGCTATAGCTTTCCTTGCATTGTCTATAGCACCGGTTGCTGCGCAATATCGAGTAGATCGCCTCATTACTGCAGGTAGAAGTGCTCTGTATTACGAAGACTATGTTTTGTCTATCAAATACTTTAATTTGGCAATTGGCGCCAAGCCATATCTCTATGAACCATGGTATTATCGCAGCGTGGCTAAATTCAGCCTCGATGACTATACGGGTGCAGAGAGCGATGCTACAGAAGCATTGCATCTCAACCCTTATATCAATGACATCTATGACCTACGTGCTATTTGCCGTATCAGACAGAGCAAATATGATGAGGCTATCCAGGATTACAATTCTGCCATCAAGATTGAACCGAGAAATCGCAACTATTGGTTCAACCGTGCTCTCTGTCTGATGCAGGACAAGAAATACGATCCTGCTCTGGTACAACTTGATTCTATTATCAAGCAGTGGCATGACTTTTCCAATGCTTATTCTCTCAAGGCAGAAGTGTATCTCCAGAAAAAAGATACCATAAGTGCCGAAAAATGGCTGGATAAAAGTCTGGAACTCAATCCATACGATGGAGATACATGGACCACACGTGCCTACATGGCTCTCGCAAGAAAAGAATGGAACATTGCCGATGAGGCTCTCACCAAGTCTTTGCATTTCAAGCCGAACAATGTAAACAACTATATCAATAGAGCCTTGGCTCGTATCAACCTCAATAATCTGAGAGGTGCTATGAGCGATTACGACAATGCGCTGGATCTGGATCCGAACAATTTCCTCGCACACTACAACCGTGGTCTGATGCGTGTCCAACTGGGAGACGACAACAGAGCTATCTCCGACTTTGACTTCGTCATCAAGATGGAGCCACAAAATTTCATGGCGATTTTCAACCGTGCACTCCTGCATGAGAAAACAGGAAATCTCCGTGCTGCCATCCGTGACCTTACTACGGTAATCAACCAATTTCCTAATTTCTGGACAGGTCTCTCCTATCGCGCCAACTGTTACCGACGCCTGGGTATGACAGATAAGGCGGAGCTTGACGAATTCCGCATACTCAAAGCACAGATGAACAAACATCTGGGAATACAACCAAGATGGAGTTCCAAGACCAAGAAAGAAATACGTAAGCGCTCAGAAATTGATCCGAATAAGTTTGCCAGCCTCGTTGTAGAAGACGAACCAAAATACGAGCACGAATACAAGAGTGAGTATCGCGGACGCATTCAAAACAGATTGGTGGAGACCGCTTATCTCCCAATGTACAGAATCAGTTATTTCCCAAGTACACAAAGCATTACGGGTGTACAGGCATTTGACAAGGATGTAGAGCAACTCAATATTCAGAACAAACAAAATAAGGATACAAAGCTCTACATTGTATGCAACAAGGAACAGCTGGACGAGAATGGCTCTATGAAAATATTCTCGCTGATTGATAAGCTATCAGCAGAATTAAGCGTAGCAAAAGACGACGAAAGAAAGAAGGAACTTCTGATTCACAGGGCTGTTGCCAATGCTGTATTGCGTGATTTCGAGGCAGCCATCAGTGATTTCACAGAATACATCAAGTTGGACGATACCAATGCATTAGCATATTGGCAAAGAGCCGTTTGTCAGACAGAAATGGACGAATTCAATGTTTCAGAGGGACAGCCTATCATCAACATCCACTCTGCAGAAGCAGATTTCAGTGATGCCATCCGTCTGAGCAAGAACAATAATGCATACATTTATTATAATAGAGGTAATCTGCACGCTAACCGCAAGGAATTGTCCAAGGCCATTGACGACTATACCATGGCCATCAAGATAGACAACAAACTTGCAGAAGCATATTATAATAGAGGTATCGCACGTTCAAAAACAGGCAATAAGGCTACTGCCATCCAAGATTTGTCTAAAGCAGGAGAATTAGGTCTTTATGATGCTTACTCTGTCATCAAAAGGCTAAACAAACAGAAAGAAGAAAAGAAATAGATTTTGTTTGCAGGTAATGCAACAACAGCTAAATCCAACAAAGGGGGTGTATCAAGCAAAATTATCAGCTTAATACACCCCCTTCTGCATACATATTATACTAACTTATAGATTTCACTCGGAGTTTTACGTTTCAGCACTTCCAGATCAAAATCCTTTCCTGCCACGATGCCATAACTTCTCAAAACATGTTCAACAGTCTTTCGTGCCAATTCTGGATGATTGTTTTCTTCACTAAGATGACAGAGCCAAACATGTCGGAGATTAGAAGTTGCATGTTCAGCAAGTGCCTTTCCACAAGCATCATTACTCAGATGCCCGTTAGGACCCAGAATACGATCTTTCAGATATTGAGGATAATTACCCTGCAACAACATTTCAACACTATGGTTTGCTTCTATTACCAGATAATTAGCACGACCTATGAATTCGTGCATTTCTTCTGTAATATGTCCGACATCAGTAAGCAGACAGAAGCACACACCACCCTGTTCCACAAAATAGCCCACATTATCGGTACTATCATGAGGAACTCCAAATGGTGTAACCTTAAACTCTCCCAGAGTAAAAGGAACCCCTTTTTCTATGACATGGACATTTTGCGGAACAATCTTCTTGCGAACACAATAATTCCTCTCTATCCCCATGTGAACTTTACGGGTTGTATATACTGGTAGATGAAAATCATTACTCAAACTTCCCACAGACTTAACATGGTCTGCATGATCATGAGTGATAAGGATATGATGAATATCCTCAAACTGCATGCCATAATTATGAAAATGCTTTTTCAAGCTTCTCAATCCGACACCTACATCTATCAATATAGAATCCGTCTCAGTGTAAAGATAGTAGCAATTACCACTACTTCCACTGCCGAAGGAAATAAATCTCAGCATTTAAAATTATATTTTCATGCAAAATTAGCAAAAAAAACTCATATTACAAAGTTTTTTAGTACCTTTGTAGCAATTTTTAGCAATTTAATAGGATTTAAACATCAGTTTTATGGTAAGAAATGTAATCACATATACAAAAAACCGCTTTTATCCCATACTTTCTTCAATTGTATGCGGAAGTTTATTCGGATTTTTGTCCCTCATGAGTTGCCAGCCACATGAAGGAAGCGAAGAACAACTGAAAGCAGACGTTGATTCCTTCGCTACCTATTATTATAATTGGCATTTTGAAAAGGCAGCCAGGTTTTGCACCCCCGAATCTAAGGTTTGGCTACGCTATGCCGCAAGCAACGTACACCCAGCAGACATAGAACTTCTGAAAGCAAAAAATGAAGATGCACACATCGAAATTGGAGACATTGACTTCAAAGAAGATGAAGTATCTGCTACCGTCAATCTGGAAATAACCAATTTTCTACAAATGGATACAATCGGTAAAGAGGCCCGTCTCATCAACAAGTCGAAACTCACATTGCCGATGACTATCCATAATGGCAAATGGAAAGTAGAACTCAAGCAGTTACCTACCTTGCAAAAATAGGTTTGCCCTTCCCTCTTTAGAAAGGCAAACCTACTGCAAAGTGAAAATCGAAATCACGGCTCAACTTTGGATGGAAGATAGACCAATGTTCCTTTTCTGATTCATAAGCAGGATTGATAGCTTTCATACCTACATCAAATCGCAAGATGAAATAATCAAAGTTCAATCTCAGACCCATACCGTATGAAGCGGCTATTTGCTTATAGAATTCAGTAAACTTGAATTGGCCACCAGGCTGTTCTGCATAATTGCGGAGCGTCCAGATATTACCTGCATCAATAAAGAGCGCACCCTGCAATTTCCAGAACAAAGAAGAGCGATACTCAGCATTTAAGTCGAGTTTGACATCACCCGTCTGATTGATAAAATCGATACGGCCGTCAGTTCCCTTAAACTTACCCGGACCTAATTCTCTTACACTCCAACCTCTTACGGAATTGGCACCGCCAGAGAAATATCGTTTTTCAAAAGGCAGCACCGTGCTATTACCATAAGGATAAGCAACTCCCAGACCAGCATGAAGAGCCAAGGCATTACGCTTATCAAACTGGAACAGATGAGTATAATCAAAATCAAACTTCACATACTGCGCATAAGCGATATTAAACAAAGTATGTTGTCCCTGAGAATTGGTTTTAAATCCAAATCCTTTAGAAACACCATTCAGCAAATTACCTGCCGACTCAAAATTAGCCCTGACTGCATCTACACCATCCGTATAACTGACAGTAAAACCAGCCTTCATGATAAAGATATCCTCGTAGTTATAACGCAGGATAGCATTCCTATTTTCCGCATTATCCAGATAATCACGCTTGAACGTAGAAGAAATCCAAGGCATATACACATAATTGAGATCCAGCAAATCAAAGCGGTAATTCAGATGATGCTTCGGTTCACTCCAGCGATAACGCCATGCAGAGGAGAACACTCTACGATGAAATTCAGGTCGATTCTGAAAATCCCAACTTACAGCCCACTCAGAACTTGCCGTCTGTCTGCGCCTGAAACTCTTGGAAAGGAATGGAGCCAGGAAACGAGGGAAAACCAATTTCGTTTCTACGGAAAACTCCGTATAGTTCTGATCCTGATAACCTTCCAAACCGGTAATTGCCTCATAAGCACCACGGAACTCAATACTCAACTGCTCACTTCCATGAAAGAGATTGCGATTGGTATAGGTAATGGATGCAGCAGCACCCAAGTCACCAGCTGTGTTTGTACCTTCCGGCTGAAAAGAGATAGTAGAAGGCTTATTGGTACTTATCTGAATATGACAATCCAGCAAATTGGTATCCGGCACTTCAGCAAATTTAATATTCGTGTATTTTACAGCTTGGAGGCGCGCGAAATTATTGTATGTCCGCTGCAAGGCAGAAGCATCATAAGGTCGCCCCTCTTTGATGGCGGTCGCATTGAGAAGTACCTGTTTACGAAGATGAATTCGATCACTGTCATTACTTTGGAAAAGTACATCACGTATCAGATAACGGGTGTGATCAACTTCTGGAGAATTGTTATTTGGCTTGTACTTTCTCAACTGAAGCGTCAGAGCTATATCCTTGCGCCCCATGATTGTATCAGCCGTAAAGTGAATAAAATCCTTATTGAAACGGAAATATCCATTATCTGACAATAAACCTGCAATACGCTTACGCTCATTATCCAATGTTTCAACAGTAAAACGCATACCAGGTTTTATCTGCTGATTATCAGTCTGATCGAGATGCAACAACTGCTGGACACCTTCATCCTGGATGTCATAATTTACCTTTCCTATCAGAAAAGGTTGCCCTGGATGAAGAAGATAGGTAACCTTCAGTTTTTTTCCTTTTGTCTCAGTATTAAGAGAAACATCCGCATTCATATATCCCTCATTCTGCATGGCGGTCATCAGATCCTGACAGGACAGACGAGCCTGCAAGGTATCATAAATGACAGGCTTGCGGCTGAAAGGATTTCTGAAAAGCGAAAACAACTTGGGCTTCTCTTTCTGACGTACATACTGAGATAGAGGGGCAGCATTATAATCAGACTGATCTGACACAACCGCCACCTTATCTAATATATACTCACCCTCTTGTACATACTTGCCAGTAGAGCAAGCCGTAGTCAACAAAAGGATTGAAAACGGAATATAACTATATCTCTTCATTGCTGCAAAGTTACGACAAAAAATCGAGCCAACGAAAAAAAAATATAAAAATTCAAACAAATTAAGGCTTTAACAGGAGGAATATTTTGCCATGTCCTATTTTTAATGTAACTTTGCCAAAAATAAGTCCTATGGTAAAGGACTTACAAGATTCATAATAAGAATAGAAGATACATATATGATAAGCAAGAATAAAATTAAATATATTCACTCTCTTGAGCTCAAAAAGAACCGAAATAAAGAAGGCGTATTTGTAGCCGAAGGACATAAGGTGGTGGAAGACCTCCTGGAACTCCAGCCTGCAGAAATCCTCGTTGCTACAGAAGAATGGCTGAAAGGTAAACACTTTGGAGCCTCAACAGAAGTGATTGAAGTAACTGATGAAGAACTCAAAAAAGTGAGTTTCTTACAGCATCCCCAACAGGTTCTTGCTGTTTTCAAACAGGCTGGCAGGAAACACCCTACATCTACTACAGGCTTTTCTGAAGTAGATACATCGATTCTCAATCTTGCACTGGATGGAGTCCAAGACCCGGGAAATTTAGGAACTATCATACGAATCGCAGACTGGTTTGGTATCGAACATATCTACTGCAGTCTGGACACTGCAGACGTCTATAATCCCAAAGTGGTACAAGCTACCATGGGAAGTATAGCCCGCGTAAAAGTGGAATATGGCAACCTGCAAGCTTTGATGGAGTCCCTTTCTCAGGAGACACCGATTTACGGTACTCTGTTGGATGGCGAGAACATCTACCAGCAGAAGGTGGAGAACCGCGGTTTTATCATCATGGGAAATGAGGGCAAAGGTATCTCTCCTGCATTGACAGAACTCGTCAACCACCGCCTGTTAATTCCCAACTTCCCTGAAGGAAGAGCCACCGCAGACAGTCTCAATGTAGCGATAGCCACCGCTATTACTTGTGCAGAATTCAGAAGACAGGACATATCCCTCTCATAAAAGAAGGTTACGTTCTTAAAAGGAAGAAAATATTCATAAATGAAGAAGATCATGGATACTAAAGTTTTATTCAAGAATCGCAGCATAACATCCTGTATGAAAGCTGCTTATGATTACACCGGAAGCCATTTTACTTCACTCATCAAGAAGACATGGTGGGCTACACTCATCTATGCTGTTCTGATGGCAATTACCATATATTTCAGAATGCCCAATAAGGGACTGCATGATTGGGGAGTAGAAAATCCCATCACGTCATACCTTTTGCAAACATTCATTTATGCATTGACATGGCTTTCGTTCTGTCTCAGTAGTGCAGCTATCTGGACATGGTTTACCAAGACATCATTCTGGAAGAACTTGTTCAGATTCACCATCATATATGTAATATTCGAGATAATAGGTTGTTTTGCCATCGGTTTTGGATATGGAGGTACATTTGCTATTTACCAGGCTATGGCAACCAAGGCTATGGCAGCCAATTCCACATTAACCCTGACTTATGCAGTAACAGGCATTGTCGCAATCATCTTATTGGTTATCATTGCACTCTTGGTTTTGCCTTTTGCCCATATCATCCCCCATGTTATGCTCAAGCAAAAAGAAGAAAAGCTGAAACCTTGGAGCACTTACAAAGAAGGAGCCAAACACCTGGGCAGTATTTTCCTGATGGGTTTCTTGGGAACGATCATTATCTGCATCATTTCCTGTATCGTATTGATACCAACCTTCATCATGAGTTGGGCACAGATGTCATCTCAAGTGGGAGCTTTAGGTGGCGACCCGCTTGGAGTCCCTGCTTATTTCACTCCATTACTTTTGATTGTCTTGACTATCACAATATTTATCCTGACATACGTTGCAAGCTGGTTAGGCATTTCCTATGCCTACCTCTATGGTTCAAATTCCTGTCTGGAGAAAAAGAAAAAAGAACTGCAAAATACAAACGAAGGCTCTTTCACCAATCAATGAAGCTGCTTTCATCTGCCAATGAAGCTGCTTTCATCTGCCAATGAAACTGCTTTCACTTGCCAACGAAGCTGCTTTCATTTTAAAGCATCATAAAATAGTATCAACATAAAAATACAGAATTCAATGAAAAAGACAAAATTGCTTTTCATCGACCGCGATGGAACCTTGATTCAAGAACCTGAGGATGAACAGATAGACAGCTTTGCAAAGCTCGTCTTTACCAAGGGCGTGTTCAGAAATCTCTCTTTCATAGCTCAACATACAGATTTCAAGTTAATCATGGTGAGCAATCAGGATGGTTTGGGCACTGACAGTTTTCCAGAAGATACTTTCTGGCCTGTACACAATTTTATCATCCAAAGTTTGGAAAGCGAAGGTATCCATTTTGAAAAACAGCATATCGACCGACATTTTCCGGAAGATCATTCACCTATGAGAAAGCCGGGTACGGGAATGCTGCAAGAATACATGAATAATCCTGAGTATGATCTGGTCAACAGTTATGTAATCGGAGACAGAGAGACGGATGCGCAATTAGCAGAAAATCTCGGTTGCAAGAGCCTCATCCTCGGCAAAGACGGAATGGATTGGGACAAGATTGCAGAAATTCTCTTTGCAGGTGACCGTATCGCTGAGGTGAAGCGCACCACCAAGGAGACGGATATCTAC
>USJD01000023.1 GCA_900554835.1 uncultured Prevotella sp.
CAAGATCTTCACGAAGTTGTGCTGGCCTCTTCGAGGCAGATTCTTGAATGCGTTAATTATATGTTTCATCGTATATTGTATATAAGGGCGTATGCCCCCAATTTCACATTTCTAATTTCTCATTTCTAATTTAACATTAGAATTTCATTATCCTTATATGCTTCATAGCCGCTAACGATAACCTGCTCGCCCGGCTCCAAGCCCTCAATTACCTCATAATATTGAGGATTCTGGCGACCGATGGTTATCTTGCGACGATAAGCCTTCTTGCCACTCTTGTCTAATACGAAGATCCATTGACCGCCCGTTACACTATAAAACGTGCCTTTAGGGATAATTATTGCCTGCTTCGACTGACCGAGCTGCAAATCTACATAATAGGTCTGACCGGTTCGGATGTTGCCAGGGCGAACACCTTTGAAGATGAAGTCGATGCGGAACCTGCCATCTCTTACCTCGGGATAAACCTTGCGGACCTGCAGGAGATAATGCTTGCCGTTCTGGTCAAAAGTGGCTGTAAGTCCCGGTTTTACCCGGTCGATATAATGCTCATCCACCTGCGCCTGCACCTTAAAATCGCTGAGATCGTTGATGACTCCAATCTTCTGTCCAGCCTGAATGCTCTGTCCCAGTTCTACATCGAGCAAGCCGATTTCGCCCGAAATGGTGCTGCGGATGTTCAGCTTCTCCTTGCGCTGGCGAACCAGCTGCACATTCTTCTGCATGGCTTCCAGATTATCGCCCATCTGATCCATCTGCGAACGGCGGAGCTGTGCATCCTTCTTCAATCGCTTGCTGATGAGCGCATGCTTCTTGACGGCAAGGTTGTAATCTTCCTTTGCCTTCAGATACTCCTCGCGCGAATTGAGTTCTTCCTTGTGCAACGCCTCCTGATGCTGATAGGAACGGCGCTTGGTAATGACATCCTGCGAAAGCGACAGTTCCTCGTTGCTATTGTTCAGACGGTCCTGCTCCATCGAAATCTGGGTGTTGCGAAGCATATCCTGCTTTTCGGCAAGTTCGCTTTCGGCATTCAGAATCTCCAGGTCGAGATTCGAATTGCTCAGTTTCACGATCACATCGCCCTTGTTCACGTGGGCGCCTTCATCCACCACTTTCTCCAGAACGATACCGCCTTCCTCGGAACTGATCTGCACCACGGAGATAGGAACCACCTGTCCATCCACCGAAACATAATCGTTGAACTGCGCCTTCTCCACGGTTCCGATGCTCAATCCCTTCCTGTCCACCTTCAGGGTGGAAGAGAAATTGCTCAATCCCAACCAAATGAGGACTGCGATCAAAACCGCTCCTCCGCCAATCCATGCCCAATACTTGCGAGGCACGAGATATTTTTTCTTTTCTATTTGTATATCCATAATTTAAGTGAAGAATGAAGAACGAAGAGTGAAGAATTCACTTGCGTTCTCCAGATTTATTTAATTAAATTTTCTCCCTGGTAATATCCTACTAACCTCTGTTTGATGATGAGCAGCATCTGCATCTGGAGTTCCTTGATTCTGCTTTCCAGAAGCGTTTGGGCTGCGATATGAAGATCGAAGGTGGAAAGCATTCCTTCTTCAAACTTCCGGCTCGACATGTGATAGGCGAGCGAATCGGAGGCAACCTTCTTCTGCATCTGATGCAACTCCTTGGCGTAACCCTCTGCATCCATTACCGCCTGAGCTATCTGATCGTGAAGCTTGCGCCTGGTTTCCTCCAGATTCACCTGCGCCAATTGCCAGTCGTTGCGAGCTTTCTTCACGCTGTGCCAGCGGTCGCTATTATAAATAGGTATAGAAAGGGTCAACGCGAGGTATTCGCCCTGGTTGTTGCGAAACTGCGAGGCAAACCCATCGTATTGCCCTTTCTGAGAGAGATTCTTATAATAGTTGGTAGAAATGCCGCCACCGAGAGAGAGTGATGGCAGCAATCTGCCTTTTGCTATCTTGTAATCATATCGTGCCCGCTCCACTTCGTATTCTGCCGACTTCAAGTCGGGAGAAATATGCTGGAAGCCCTGGTAAACGGTTTCGTAGTTTGTACCTGAAGCAGAAGCCTCTTTATTTTCCGACTTCATTTCCAATTTCAGCTCTCCATCCACCGGAAAATTCATCGCGGATTTCAAGGCGAGCAGACTCTGTTTTGCCACATTCTCCTGATGCGTAAGATTATATTCATCTTCTGCCACCTGCGATTCCATCTGCACCACATCCGGGCGTCCCTTTTCGCCCAGTTCATACAGTCGCTTCATCTTAGCCAGCATCCGCTTGCTCTCGTTCAGTTTCTCGCTTGCTATCTGAATGCTGGCCTCAGTATAGGCAGCATCCACATATTTCTGCATCACGTCGATGGCTCTGTCGTCCTGAATCTTCTGCATCGCCGTGGCTGAATAATCCCGGCTCAGCTTAGCCTGCTTCAAGGCGTTGATGGTGGCGAAACCATCGAAGACATTCAGTTCGGCATAAAGCTGATAATAATTGTTGAATGTCGTTACATTATTATAAGTATTGGTTTCCGGGTCGATGTTTCGTCCCCAGGCGTACTGTCCCTGCACGCCACCCGAAACAGTTGGCAGGAATCCTGCCACAGCATGCTGGTAATCCTGCTTGCGCTGGCGGGCATTCACCACCTCCCGCTTCACCTCCGTGGCGTGCTCCACGGCGTATTTCATACAGTCGTCAAGGCTCCAGCTCTGTGCCGAGGCACCAGCCGCCCAGACCAGCCATCCTATCAATATTCCTATTCTTTTCATAATCTTCTTCATTTTGGCATGATAAGGTCAAAAGCCGTGCCAATATTTTAATTATACTGATAATCAGGTTGTTACGTAAAATAGTCAACAAGTAAGCTGTCTAATAATTAGACATAACCGTCTAATTCTTGGACAGTAGATTGCAATCTAACAATTTATTGGCAATAGATTGCAATCTAACATTTTACGGATTTCGATATATTTATTCTGAAATATTTTGAGGATTTCGCTAAAAGTCTTATCTTTGCATAAGATAAGCTGCACTCGGCAATTTGAAAACAAGTATAAGTTTAATTGAATAATAGAAAATCAGATATGAAAAAAGACAAGAAGATGATGCCCTGGAAGAGGGGCTCAAAATGCCTGATGGCAGCCGTGATGTTCAGCCTTTCTCTCTTGCCGGCGCAAGGAGAGGCGGTTCATTTTACCATTCTTCCTACTTCGCCAGAGCAGCATATTCAGCACTTTGGCGCAAGCGATGCGTGGAGTATGCAGTTTCTCGGTCTCTGGCCGGAAAAACAGCAGGAGCAGATAGCAGACTGGTTGTTTTCCGTGGAAAATGATGAGACGGGAAAACCGAAGGGAATTGGTCTGTCGCTCTGGAGATTCAATCTGGGCGCAGGAAGCGAGGAACAGGGAGAGGCTTCGCAGATTCAGCGAGGTACCCGAACCCAATGCTTTCTGAATGCCGATGGAACCTACGACTGGAATAAGCAGGCGGGGCAACGACGCTTCCTGAAACTCGCCAAGCAGAGGGGAGTTCCTTTTTTGCTGGCTTTCTGCAATTCTGCTCCCGTCTTTTATACGCAAAATGGACTCGCCACGAATACCGGAAGGGGAGGTACCATCAACCTGAAAGACGACTGCTATCAGAAGTTCGGTAAGTTTATCGCCACTTCGCTCAAAGGTATTGAGGAACACGACGGAATACACATCGACTATATGAGTCCGATCAACGAACCCGACGGACATTGGAACTGGACGGGACCGAAGCAGGAGGGTAGTCCTGCCACCAACCGTGAGGTGGCTCGGGTGGTAAGAGAACTGAGCAAGGTCTTGGTGAAGGAAAAAATGAATACGCAAATCCTTATCAACGAGTCGAGCGATTACCGTTGTATGTTGGCTACGCATGAGACCGACTGGCAGAGGGGTTATGAAATCAACGCTTTCTTTACTAAAGACAGTACGAAAACCTACTTGGGCAACGTAAAGCAGGTGCCGATGCTTATAGGTGGTCACAGTTATTGGACCAATACGCCTGTACCTTATATGCGTGAAGTGCGTATGCAGATAAGGGAAGCCTGCCGACAGAAGGGCATTAAGTTCTGGCAGACCGAGACTTGCATCATGGGTAATGATGAGGAAATCGGCGGTGGCGGCGGTTATGATTTCTCCATGAAGACCGCTCTCTACGTAGCCCGCATCATCCATCACGACCTGGTCTATGCCAATGCCGAGAGTTGGAGTTGGTGGCGTGCTGCTGGTGGCGACTATCGCGACGGATTGCTCCGCATCTATAGTAGGGATGGTTGGCAAACCGGTTGGGCAGTCGATTCCAAACTCCTCTGGTCTTTGGGCAACTATTCCCGCTTTATCCGTCCTGGTGCCCAGCGCTACGATATTTCAGCTACTGATGCAGACGGAAAGCAAGTGGAGGAGGGATATAATGACCCTCGGGGCGTGATGTGTTCAGCCTATAGAAATGTGGATGGAAAATGGGTGATGGTGGCAATCAATTATTCTGAGGACGTCAAATCTATTACGTTGCAGGTGGCAGGAATGAGCCGGATGGAGTGGGAAATGTATCGCACCAGCGATGTTTCCGCCGAGAGTTTGGCTCCTGTTGGAAAATGTATGGAGAAGGCAGTTCTTGCACCTCGAAGCATTACTACGTTTGTGCAGGAATGATAAAACATCCATCTCTGATGGAGAGCTTGTCCATTCTTTCAAAGTTTTATAGGATCTAATGGGAATTGATGAATAAAAAAAATAAGCCGTTTAGAGAGAATCTCTGAACGGCTTATAATGTCCTTGGTCGGCAAAGGCGAGCATTTCCTTATCGCCACGACTGTCTCCGAACGCTTCGATTTCATATCGTGTGCGGTCGAAATCGAGTGTTGAGGCTCCCTTTCCATTATTGATGGTACGGGTCAGGGCTTCGCAGATGCGATGAACTTTTTCCTCGCCATAGCAGTTGTTGGTCTTGAAATAGCCGGTAACTTTTCCGTTGGCTACTTCTATCTGGGTGCCGAGAACTTCCACATCAGTTAGGTTCTGGAAGGCGAAGAAAGGCTTCACCCAGTTGTCGATACTGGCGCTTACAATCAATACCCGTTCTTTCTTGCGTTTGGCTTCTTGTATTTTTCCAATACCACTCAGGCGCAACAGATAGAGATTCTTAGCAGCAAAATTGACGCAGTAATCATCAAAATCTCCGATGCTCATACCGCCGAAGAAGTGCTTGAAAATAATCTGCTTCGCTTTCCAGTTGGGGAAAAGATGCAGTTTCATCAGCACGAGGATGGGGCTGTAGAGCAGGAAACCCCTGAGGAAGCGCGTCTTCCCCATGCTGAATTTGATAAACTCGATGAGTGTATCTTTCTTTGTGAGCGTTCCGTCAAAATCGAAACAATATATTTTTTCTTTTTTCATCATTTCATGTCTCATTTTATCGTCTTTCTCATTTGTAATTTCTCATTTCTCATTTGTCATTTCATCTCAGTATTTCCTTTTTCCCGAAGAAATAAGCCAACTTTGTTTTTTCCATGACCTTGGCAATAGCGATGCTTCCTGCGATGGCAAGGATAATGGTAAAAGCGGCCAGGAGGATTTCACTCTTGTCGAAGGCAAACAGAGGATGATAGAATTTCGCCGCCATTGTGAAGATGGGGTGGAAGAGATAAATCGGCAACGTGTTCTTACCTATATATAATAAGGTGGACTTTCCTATCATTTGCGACTTGTAATATTGGTTCAACCACATAAGTGCAGAAATGCAGCACCAGCAGGAAAAAGCAACAGCCATGTTCCCCCAGTCATAGAGGTCTTCCCGATAGAGGATGAAAGGCCAGAGAATGAACGCCAAGGGAGTAGGGCGGAAAACCTTGTTGAAGTCGATGCGGCATTGGCGGATAACGACTCCTGCAAAATAATAAATGGCAGCCGTGATGTTCAGGGCAGGCGTCTTGCTGACCAGCAGCATCAGAATTGCCAAGAGAAAAAGGCGGGTTGTTAAAGACAGGGTTTCTTCCTCCGTCTTTCCCTTGTTTATATTGCTGCAAGAATCATTTCCCTTACTATTGCTACAAAAATCATTCTCCTTACTATTCTTGTAAGAATCATTTCCCTTACTATTGCAGCAAGGTTCAATTTCTTTACTATTCTTGTAAAAATCATTCTCTTTATTATTCCTGCAAGAACAACGCCCCCAGTATTTGCTGATCATATCACAAGCCCGGAAGCTCCCGTAATACAAGATTCCACAGATAATCATGGTCTGGATAAACCAATATGGACCAATGGAAGTGATGAAGATCTTTTGGGCGATTTGCGACAGAGAGAGTTCGGTAATGCCATCTCTTACTGGCAGGAAATAGGAGAGCACGGAAAATCCCGTCACCATGATGATGTATGGCAGAGCCAGACAAAGCAGATATTTGCCAAACTGCCTGCCCGTCTTTCCGATGTTCACCAGATAACCCGTGATGATGAGAAAGGTTGGCATCATGAACGAGAGAATGCCTGCCTTCAGATGAGGATAAGCATTCCCGAAACTCACGATATGGATGAGGATCATCAGTATGATGAGAATGGCTCGGATGAAATCTAAATCTGTATTCCGTTTCATGCCTTATGCGATATAGATGAGGAACAGAAAGGCGGCAAGCCAGGCTACTACGATAACCTGGGTGATGCGGTCGCGGAGCAGAATCTTCGTAGGGTCGCCACTCTGCTGGTCAACAACTGCTATCTGGATGTAGCGCAAGAGGCCTACCAGCACGAAAACCGTTGTGAGATAGAGTTTGTCGGTATGGAAATGTTCCAGAACCTCCGGACTTACTGTGTACATAATGTAGCAGACCAGAGTGACCGAGGCGGTAATGGTAATCGCCTGATTGATGAAAGTCAGATTGTAGCGGCTCGTATTCTTGCGTGGAGCTTCTCCGGTCTTCTCCATTCTTATCACATCATCGCGGCGCTTGGCAAAGCTCATGAAGAGGGTGATGAGGAAAGTCATCAGCACAATCCACTTGCTCAGCACCACGCCCGTTGCCACACCACCTGCCAGCAGACGGAGCACAAAACCGAAGGCTACGATGCAGACGTCTATGATGGCATACTGCTTGAACTTTGCGCAATAGCCTAAGTTCAGGCACCAGTAGAAAAGGATAATGCCCATCGTTTTCCAACCGTCCAGCAGACTGCTGAAACCGATGGAGAGCATCAGCATCAGAAACATCAGTCCATACGCCTGTTTTACCGATACGGCCCCAGAAGCAATCGGGCGATGGCATTTCACGGGATGACGTCGGTCTGCCTCCACATCATAAATGTCGTTGAAACAGTAGATGCTGGAAGCAGCAAAACTATAGGCGAAGAAAGCGATGACTCCTGCCAGCAGGGCGTCGGTATTGAAAAGTTCTCCGCCAAAGAAGAGCGGCATAAAGATAAAGCCGTTCTTGATCCATTGTTTCGGGCGAATGAGGCGCATCAGAGCAGACAACCCCTTACTGTCCTTTTCTATATTATCTATTTCTTTCATAAACTCCTATTTTTATTTAAATTCTTTTCCTTTCATTCCTCTTTCCTTTCCCTTCCTTTCCTATCCTTTCCCTTCCTTTCATTTCTCATTTGTAATTTCTCATTTTATTGTCTTTCTCATTTTATTGTCTTTCTCATTTTATCGTCTTTCTCATTTCTCATTTGTCATTTCTCATTTCTAATTTCTTAGAAATTCTTCCCACGATTTTTGCCAATATCCAGGAGGCAGGGAGTGTGATGGCGATACAGGTGAAGAAGGTAGGCCAATAGCTCCAATGCCATTTCTCGATATAGTAGAGCACGAAGTGGATGTGGATGAGGTAGGCCTCCAGACTCAATGCGCCCACAAACATGAACGCCTTGTTTACCCATTTCGGAGTGCGGCGGAAGATGCGGTTGAGCAGCAGAATACTGGTTACTGTGAGCGGGATATAGAGCATTCTTTCCAGGAAGAGCGGGAATTGTCCATGCTTCACCTGCTCCAGGAAAATACTGGAGAGAAGCGTCATCAGAAACATAATCCAGATCATCCAGATGCTTGCCCCGTCGAGCGTATCCTTGCGGCGAACCATCTCGCCCATGTTGATTCCGATGAAGAATATCGGTACACGGCTCCAGAAAATCTCCAGATGACCAACTGCCTGATGGATAGGAGTAACGTATTGCACCAGAATGCACCACATCACCATGACCACGGGCAGCCAGCGGTAGATAGGGTGGCGCCTGATGAGTTCCATATAGCCTGGAGCAAAGAGATAGAGCATCATCGTGGCAGGAATGTACCAGAAGTTCAACTCATCGTGCAGCCAGAAACCCCAGTTGATGGAAATCTCTCCGAAGAGATAAATCCAGTCCCAAGTACTTCCGCCATGAAAACGGGGAATGTAGAAGAGGCAGGCGATGATGAGCCAGGCAGGATAAATGCGGAGATAACGGCGGATGAAGAAACGCTTAACGTCAGGATTCTTGACCCATGAAAACCACAGACCGATTCCGCTGAGGAAGAGAAACATATCTACTCCCACATTTCCCATTCGGCGAAGTCCATAGAAAGCATCTTCACGTGGCAAACCCACATGAAAGAGGATGATGAAGAGCATGGCTGCTCCCATCAGTTCACCACGAAATCGGCTGATATTCGCCAGTTCTATATCTTTTATCTTCATAGGCGTAAACTAAGTGAAGAGTGAAGAACGAAGAGTGAAGAATTCTCTTGTCTTCTTGTTTGTATTCTTATTATGGAGGTGGAAAACGAAAAAAACTTCTAAAGCTTCGGATTTGGTATTTTCTTCATCAGTTGCGTGAACAACCAAGCCAGGCAGATGCTCGATACGATGTAGAGGAGCAGACCTGCGTACATATCTCCCTGTCGGCTGATAGGGATGAAAATCTTTCGTGTGATAGGGTGGCAGACGAAAAGTGCCGCAGAAATGCCGCCCATCCATTCCAATATCCTGTTGACTCCTGACAACCAGCTGACTCCTGAAAGAAATTTGGCGGTCAGTACGCTGAGCAGACAGATGAAGAGGGGCACGAAGGTCCATCCCATCATGCTGCCGCTAAGGCTGTAGATGATGGAGCAACAGAAGATGATGCCGAAGAAATTCGTCACGTTGTGATGGAAAGTCATCAATATCTTCTCGCCATATCGGGCATAGAGTACGCCTAACCCGAATGGCAACATTCCTCCCATGAAATTATAGCGGTAGCGGTTCATAGCCTCGCTCTCAGGATTGTCCCATCCCAACGCTATCTGTATTACTATGCAGACTACCATCAGTCCTACGGTGAATCCCCAATGTTTGCGATAGATGAGCAGACGATAGACAATATAGAGTTGGAGCATCAATCCGAAAAACCAGAATGGTCCTGGCCAGATGATGCGGTCTGGGTCGGGCAATATATTATTAAACATACCTAACATCGCCACGACATCAAGCGTAGCATACTTGTGCGGACCGTATGTGATGTAGTCGAGCATGGTGAATGCCACGAATCCCACAATCATCATCTTGAAGAGTTTCAGATAATGATAGCGGATGAAGCGAAGCGGCTCTTTCCAGTTCCACATCGTCTTTCCGTTGATGTTGACAAATTGTGTCGAGGTATCGAGATGTGGCTTTGCCTCATATTTCAATACCAGTCCGTATGCGCTCAAGAAGAGGAATACTGGTACGCCATAATGTCCGAAGAATGAGATGAGATGGAACGGCAGATTGAGGTCTGGATTGACCAATACCTGGTTCAGCCAGTCCACGTTGTGTTGAAAATACTGATACTCGTTCTCCTTGACGATAGAACCTATCCAATGGCAGTAGTTGTGCAGGAAAATGCCGATAATGGCAAGTCCTCGCAGCACATTACATTCCGAACGACTTAAAGTGGGTGTATTCATATCTTATTTCTCCTATTCTTTATTTAATGATAGGGGCATATTCTTTTTTATGGGTGCAAAATTACGTATTTTGTTTTGAATATGCAATATTCCTATTTCTTTTTCTTTTTATGTCCCATGGCAGCTTCTGCATCCTTCAGCCTTTTCTGCTTCTCCATTTCCGCATCCCTCAACTTGTCATAGTCGGCGCTGTTCTTCAGGATGCGAGGGCGCATTTCGTCATACTCTGGGCTGAGGATGTTGTACTTCGGATTGTAGGTAGGAGTCTCGATGCCTGCCAAATATAATAATAGGTGAGGCAAGGCATCGGTCATGAAACGCTTGTCCTTCGCCTTGCGAATCTGGCGGTAGATGTCACGATGGCTGCTGATGTACTTCTGGGAACAGTATATCCAGAAAGGAATCTCAAACTCGTAGTGAGCCAAAGGCCAGTCGATATTGGCAGAATGGTTGCGGCAGATGAAACCGCGGTTGCCCTCATAGCACTCCTCGCCATGGTCGGGCATGTAGATGACGATGGCGTTCTTCTTGGAATAGCGCTTCACAATCTGCGCCACGATAGAGTCGTTGTAAAGGGTGGCGTTGTCGTAATGGCTCAGCACCTTGCGCTGCTTGTCGGTCAGCTCAGGGCGCTTGTCCTCGTAACTGCCAGCCCAGAAATGGGTCTGACTGTGCTTGTAGCGGGTCTTGTAATCCACGTGTTGACCCATCAGGTGGAAGATGGTGAGATTATACTTACTGTTGGTTTCAGCTTCCTTCAGTCTGTTGTCATAGTCCTCCAATAGTCCGTCGTCCAGGGCGTGCAGCTCCGTGTTGCGGCTGTCAAACTGCAATTTGCTGAGTTTCGGGTTGTTGAGGAAGAAACCGCCGCTGAAGTCATATACGGCTTCCTTGGCCTGCGGCAGAAATTCATTGGTGATGAAGGTGACGTGGTAACCTGCCTTGCGGAAGATTTCCGGGAAGAGTGGATAGTCGCACCACTCGCCCTTCTCGCCGACGACATGGGTGGAGAATACGTTCTTGAAAACAAAGCTGGTGAGATTCCAGCAGGTCACGACATCCGTAAACTTGGTCAGCTTCTTGGTCTTTTCCAATGCCACTTGATAAGGAGTCGTATCCATGAAATAACCATATTGCTGGGAATGCTGCTTGCCGAAGCTCTCGCCGATGATGAGCACAATCTGTGGCGAACGGTAGGTGCAGGTATCTACCTCCACCTTGTCGGCAGCATGAATCAGTTGGGTAATCTGGTTGGCAGCCAACTTATTGGCGTAGATGCTGAAATTGAGACGGTAGATAGGCATGTAGAGATTGGCGCAGTCTTTCTCCGTGAGGGTATGTTCCACTTCGCCGATAGTCTTGCCCGTCATCAGCTTGTGGATGGCCATCTTGTTGTGCCAGGAAGTGCAGGCGCTCCAGATGAAGAGGGCGATGCAGCAGATGCCGGCTACCTGAGGCAGGAGTCGGGTGATGCGATCGATATGAATGGTAAGCCAACCGTAGAGCGGTTTGCTGAAGGAGGCAAAGAGTACCGATACTTTCCAGATGAAATGGCGGAAACGGCGGAAGGCGGTGAGTATCTGCACGAGGATGAGCAGCAATACCCAGCCCACACTACTGAAGATAACCTCAGAAGAGAGGCATGCTGCGATGAAGTTGCTTGCCTCGCTGCTGTTGGTTTCGCCCACCAGCATGAGCATGGAAGGGTTGAGCGTGGAGCCGAAATTGACGAAGCAATAGACATCAGCTATCGCCACGGCATACAAGATGAGATAGAGCACACCTCTGATGCAGAAGCGTACTTTCTTAGGAATCAAAGCCAAGACGGCACAAACGATGTAGAGGTCGAAAAACAGTTCCAGATACAGGTTGTCGTAGAGTTCACGCCATCTCGGGAGCGTTACTACGGCAGTCAGTACGCCCAAAATATACATGAACGTAAAGAAGTTTGCATTACGTCGTATCGGTTCAAATGCCAGGCACAAAGCCTTCTTGATGTATTTCTTCCAATTCATATCTTCCATATTATAATTTCTCATTTTATAGTCTTCCCCATTTCTCATTCCTCATTTCTCATTTTATAGTCTTCCTCATTTCTCATTTCTCATTTCTCATTTCTCATTTGATAATATTTTCCCGCCAAGTCCTCGATGGCTTCCGGCACCATTCCGTGGATGCTTTCCCCCTGAAGAATCGCCTGGCGTATCTGGGTGCTGCTGATGTTGAGTAGGGGCGTCTCCACGATGGTTACTCCCTGTGGAACGGTTCCGATGCTTGCTCCCTGACGGGGATAGACCACGATAGGGTAGTGGGTGAGAATATCGTCGTGATGAAACCACTTGTCGAAAGCAGCCCAGTTGTCTCCACCTATTAATAAGGTGAAGGCGATGTCGGGATAATCCTTGCTCAGCGCCTGGAGCGTATGCCAGGTGTAGGAAGGTTTCGGAAGATGGAATTCATAGTTGCAAGCCTTCAGTTGGCTTTCCCCTTTGAGTGCCTTTTCCACCAGTTCGAAGCGCAAAGAGTCGTCAAGCAGGTCGGTTGCCGCCTGCTTGAACGGATTCTGTGGTGAAACCATAAACCACACCTCGTCCAGTCCCGCCTTCTCGCAGAGGCTCTTGGCCAGAGCGATGTGACCGGTATGGATCGGGTTGAAACTTCCTCCGAATATTCCTACTTTCTTCATTCTTCGTTCTTCACTTAAAATTCTTCACTCTTCGTTCTTCACTCTTCGTTCTTCACTCTTCGTTCTTCACTCTTCACTTAGAACTCTTCACTCTTCACTTAAGAAATCCTTGACGAGCTGATAAACCTCCTGCTGCGCCTTCTCCAAGTTGTCGTTTACTACTACATGGTCAAACTGTGGAGCAAAGGTCAGCTCATAGCTTGCCTTGGCAAGTCGCTGCTCAATCACCTCTGGTGCATCCGTACCGCGACCATTCAGACGGCGGCGCAATTCCTCTACCGAAGGAGGTTGCACGAAGATGCTCAAGGCACGCTCACCATAGAATTTCTTGATATTGACGCCACCCTTGACATCTACGTCGAAAATGACGGAGTCGCCATCATTCAACTGGTTTTCCACCTGAGATTTCAGCGTACCGTAGAAGCGGTCCTGATAAACCTCCTCGTATTCCAGGAACTCCTCATTAGCAATCTTAGCCTTGAATTCCTCAGGAGTGAGGAAGAAATATTCCACACCATTCTTTTCAGTACCACGAGGGGCGCGGGAGGTGCAACTGATAGAGAAGGCCAACTTCAATTCCGGGTGTTCCTTCATCAACCAGTTGACTATCGTGCTCTTTCCGCTGCCGGAAGGAGCGCTGAAAATTAACAATCCGTTCTTCATTATTATATCATTAATTTTATGATTCCAATTATAGTGCATTCAGCACCTGTTCCTTGATCTGCTCCAATTCGTCCTTCATCTTCACCACGATGTTCTGCATTTCAGCCTGATTGCTCTTAGAACCAGTGGTGTTGATTTCGCGACCCATCTCCTGAGCGATGAAACCGAGCTTCTTGCCCACGCCGTGACCTTCCTCGTTCATGGTCTCACGGAAATACTTCAGGTGGTTGGCAAGGCGCTGCTTTTCCTCGCTGATGTCGAGCTTCTCGATATAGTAGATGAGCTCCTGCTCCAAGCGGTTCTTGTCGTAGTTGACAGTAGGAATCTGTTCCAGACCGCTCACGATGCTGGCACGGATTTTCTCCACGCGAGCTTTCTCGTATGGTTCGATGCTGGCAAGGAGTGCCTGAATATTATCCACTTTCTCCGTAAATTTCTTCTGGAGAGCCGCACCTTCCTGCTTGCGGAAGTCCACCAGATGACCGATCGCCTGCAAAATTGCACTTTTAGCAGCTTCCCACTCCTCTTCGGTCAATTCTTCCACTTCAGTTCGTGTTGTTACGTCAGGAAGACGAAGAAGTGTGCCATACCAGTCAGTAGGCTCAGGAATACCGGTCTGAGCCGAAATCTGCTTGATTTGGTGGTAATAATTTTCTACAAGTGCAGCGTTGATAGGAGTCGCATCAGCAGCTGCGTTCTTCTCTATCCAGATAGCAAAGTCAACCTTGCCTCTTTCCAGTTGCTTAGCGATAATCTGACGCATCTCCATCTCCTTTTCACGATAGAGAGGTGCTATACGTGTAGAGAGGTCAAGAGCCTTGCTGTTTAATGACTTTATCTCTACATTAATTTTCTTTTCGTTGTAGGCAACGGTTGCTTTTCCGAAGCCTGTCATTGACTGTATCATATAATCTTTCACGTTAAATTTCTGCAAAAGTACAAAAAAAAGCGAGAAAATGATTAAATTTGCACCTTATTTAAGAATATATTTTTAAATTATGTCTTGTATATTGAATATTGAGACGAGTACCGACGTGTGCTCAGTGGCAATTAGTGATAATGGACAGGTGATTTTCAACAAGGAAGATCACAGCGGTCCTAACCATGCAGTTAAGTTAGGTGTTTACGTAGATGAGGCTCTTAGTTTCATAGATGCCCATGGTATTCCTTTGGAGGCTGTGGCGGTAAGTTGCGGTCCTGGTTCTTATACCGGTCTCCGCATCGGAGTCAGTATGGCGAAGGGAATCTGCTATGGCCGTGATGTGAAGCTCATCTCCATCCCTACGCTCGAACTGATGGCTGTTCCTGTATTGCTCGGTGAGCATCCTGCTGAGGAAGATGCGCTCATCGTTCCTATGCTTGATGCCCGCAGAATGGAAGTCTATGCCAAGGTGATGGACCGTGCCCTGAAGGAGGTGCGCCCTATCCAGGCTGATATCGTGGATGCAGATACCTACAAGGAGTATCTCGATCGTGGAACTGTCTATTTCTTTGGAAATGGAGCCGAGAAATGTATGGAGGTCATCAATCATCCGAATGCCCGACTCGTGAAGGGCATCGAACCGTTAGCGAAGAATATGGCTCCGCTGGCAGAGAAGCGCTTCGTGGAAGGCAAGTTCGAGGATGTGGCTTACTTCGTTCCTTTCTATCTGAAGGACTTTGTGGCCAAGATGCCGAAGAAACTGCTCTAAGGGAAGAATCTGCTCTAACGGCGGGTTTCTCACATATAATATATAAAAGAACATTCATCAATCATCATCAGAATGAATATAGAAGGATTAGATTACAATACCCAACGCGAAAAGTTGGTCTTGCCGGAATATGGCAGGGAGATTCAGAGTATGGTCGATCATGCCGTCGCCATCAAAGACCGTGCTGAGCGCCAGCATTGTGCGGAGTCTATTATCGCCATCATGGACCACATGTTCCCTGATGGTGCAGGTGTCGAGGATCATGAGCGCAAACTCTGGGACCATCTCGCCATCATGAGCGGTTTCAAGCTCGATATCGACTATCCCTATGCCGTGAAGCAGGCTGAGGATATTGCCAAAAGACCCGACCCGATGGATTATCCGATGACGAGAATCCCTGTGCGCCACTATGGAGCTATGATGTTTGAAATCTTCGATAGATTAAAGAATATGGAGCCGGGAGCGGAGCGTGATGAACTGGTGAAGCTGACTGCCAATCAGATGAGACGCGACCTGGCACAATGGAGCCACGGTTCCTGCGATGAGGAGAAGGTGGCTGCCGATCTGGCTCGTTTTACAGACGGCAAGATTCAACTCGACCTGAA
This sequence comes from uncultured Prevotella sp., assembly GCA_900554835.1. GTDB lineage: Bacteria > Bacteroidota > Bacteroidia > Bacteroidales > Bacteroidaceae > Prevotella. Next base: position 15,557 of record USJD01000023.1, read on the forward strand.
GAACTTCAAGTTTGAGAAATTCGTGTTGCCTACAGGTAATGTTCCTCAGAAAAACAATCATGCTTCTCAAAAGAACAACAACGGTTCTCAGAAAAATAATAATGGTTCTCAGAAAAATAACAAGAAAAGGAATAATAAGTAGCTTATGGAGTCATTCATCATAGAGGGCGGCCATCCGCTCAAGGGAACGATTGTTCCACAAGGTGCCAAGAATGAGGCCCTGGAGGTCATCTGTACCACGATTTTAACCAAGGATCCTGTGCGCATCAAGAACGTGCCGGACATCCTTGATGTCAACAATCTCATCAAGTTGCTGAAGGAAATCGGAGTCAAGGTGACACAGAACAGCCGCAACGATTATACTTTCCAGAGCGATGAACTCAATCTCGACTATCTGGACAGCTTAGAGTTTGTGAAGAAATGCTCCTCTCTTCGTGGCAGCGTGCTCATGATTGGTCCACTCTTGGGCCGTTGTGGAAAGGCTACGATTGCCAAGCCGGGTGGCGACAAGATAGGTCGCCGTCGTCTCGACACGCATTTCTTGGGCTTCAAGTATTTGGGAGCTAAGTTTGTGCATGATGACGAGCGCAATGTCTATCAGATAGATGCTCCTCGACTGAAGGGCTGCTATATGCTGCTCGATGAGGCTTCCGTTACGGGTACTGCCAATATCATCATGGCTTCCGTGCTCGCCAAGGGTACTACCACCATCTATAATGCAGCCTGCGAACCCTATATCCAGCAGCTCTGCCATCTGCTCAATGCGATGGGAGCACGCATCAGCGGTATCGCCAGCAACCTCCTCACCATCGTGGGCGTGGAGAGTCTGCATGGAGCCGAACATACCGTTCTGCCGGATATGATCGAGGTGGGTTCCTTCATCGGAATGGCTGCCATGTGTGGCGCTGGTGTTCGTATCAAGGACGTATCGGTCAAGAATTTGGGAATCATTCCTGATGCCTTCCGCCGCTTGGGTGTGAAAATCAAGGTAGAGGGCGATGATCTCTTCATTCCAGAACAGAAGCATTATGTCATCGATTCCTTCATCGACGGCACCATCATGACCCTCTCGGATGCTCCTTGGCCAGGCTTGACTCCAGACCTTCTCTCCGTCCTGCTGGTAGTGGCTACCCAGGCTCGCGGTAGCGTCCTCTTCCATCAGAAGATGTTCGAGAGCCGACTTTTCTTTGTGGATAAACTCATCGACATGGGTGCGCAGATCATTCTTTGCGACCCTCATCGTGCCGTGGTGGTAGGTCACGACCATAAGCTCACGCTCCGTGCAGGCAGAATGACGAGCCCGGATATCCGTGCCGGAATCGCCCTGCTGATAGCAGCCATGAGCGCCAACGGAACCAGCCGTATCGCCAATATCGCACAGATAGACCGTGGATATGAGGACATCGAAAACCGCCTCAACGCATTGGGTGCCAAGATTACCCGTGTGGAGGATTAAGTGAAGAGTGAAGAATGAAGAGTGAAGAATTCAATGGCTTTACTGATCATGAATTTCAAAGATTCTATGGGATATGATAAGACGTGACGACGTATATAAGATAGGTAAGCTCGGAAAGCCTCACGGCGTGAAGGGAGAAATCACCTTCGCCATCACAGATGATGTTTTCGACCGTGTGGATGCGGAGTATCTCGTGCTCGACATCAACGGCATCCTCGTTCCTTTCTATATGGAGGAATACCGCTTTAAGAATGATGAAAACGTACTGGTGAAGTTTGAGGATATTGATACGCAGGAACAGGCTCGCAACTATACGGGCTGCGAGGTGTATTTCCCGCGCCATCTTTCCGATAGCGATGGTGAACACATGAGCTGGGCTGAAATCATCGGTTTCCAACTGGTGGATGTTCCTACCGGCAAGGTGGTGGGCACCATCGATCATGTGGATGATTCCACCATCAATCTCCTCTTCGAGGTGACAACCCCGGAGGGAGAGGAAGTGCTGATTCCTGCCAGCGACGACCTCATCGAGGAAGTGAATGCAGAGAAGAAAGAAATCAGAATGGCGATCCCGGAAGGATTGCTGGAACTGTAATTTAAGTGAAGAGTAATGAAGAAACAACAGATATGTATTCTCGGTTCTACGGGAAGCATCGGCACACAGGCGCTGGATGTCATCGAACAGCATAGCGACCTTTATGAGGTCTATTGCCTCACCGCCAACCATCGTGTGAAGGAACTGGCTGCCCAGGCGCACAAGTTTCATCCTGCTGCCGTCGTCATCGCCGATGAGACACTTTATGAGGAGTTGCAGGATCTGCTCCGCGACGAACCTGACATCAAGGTCTATGCTGGTGCACAGGCTCTCTGCGATATCGTGGAGGCTGACCCTATCGACATGGTGCTTGCCTCTATGGTGGGCTTCTCGGGATTGGAACCAACCATCCATGCCATCAAGGCTCGCAAGAAAATCTGTCTGGCCAATAAGGAAACCCTCGTTGTGGCAGGTGAACTCATCTGCCAGTTGGCCCAGCAGTATCATGCGCCTATCCTCCCGGTGGATAGCGAACATAGTGCCATCTTCCAGAGCTTGGTGGGCGAGGATCAGAACGAGATCGACAAGATACTCCTTACCTGTTCGGGTGGACCTTTCCGCAATTTCACCCACGAGCAGTTGGAGAAGGTGACGGCAGCCGATGCCCTCAAGCATCCTACCTGGGATATGGGCGCCAAGATAACCATAGACTCTGCTTCCCTCATGAACAAGGGATTTGAGGTGACGGAAGCGAAGTGGCTTTTCGGTGTACCTGCCGACAAGATACAGGTGCTCATCCATCCGCAGAGTGTGGTGCATAGTGCCGTACAGTTTATGGATGGAGCCGTCAAAGCCCAGTTGGGTGTGCCGGATATGCGCCTGCCTATCCAGTATGCCTTCTCCTTCCCGCAGCGCCTGCCTTTGAAGGGCGAGCGTCTCGACCTTTTCAAGACCCAGGATTTGCAGTTCTTCGAACCAGACTACAAGAAGTTCAAGTGTCTGCAACTCTGCTTTGACGCCATCCGCAAGGGCGGCAATATGTCCTGCATCGTCAATGCAGCCAATGAAATCGTCAATGCCGGCTTCCGTCGTGGCGAATGTGGATTCCTGCAGATGGCAGACATCATCGAAGAGGTGATGGAGAAAGCCACCTTCGACAGTCATCCCGACCTCGACGTCTATCTGCAGACCGATGCCGAGGCTCGCCGCATCGCCACCGAACTGATGCATCATATATAATAAGGTATAATCAATAATCAGAATAATCAATAATTAATGGAAGTATTTTTGATCAAAGCGTTGCAGCTGATGCTCTCGCTTTCCATCTTGGTGCTGCTCCATGAGGGCGGACACTTCTTCTTCTCCAAACTCTTCGGTGTAAGAGTTGAGAAGTTCTATCTTTTCTTCGACCCATGGTTCCACCTCTTTGAGTTCAAGCCAAAGAATTCAGATACTACTTACGGAATGGGCTGGTTGCCATTGGGAGGCTATTGTAAGATTTCGGGTATGATCGACGAGAGTTTCGATACCGAACAGATGAAGCAGCCGGAACAGCCTTATGAGTTCCGTAGCAAACCAGCCTGGCAGCGTCTCCTCATCATGATAGGTGGTGTGCTGGTCAATTTCGTCTTGGCTCTCTTCATCTATTCCATGGTGATGTTCCATTGGGGCGATACCTATGTGGCTACCAAGGATATGAAACAGGGTATGAAGTTCAATACCGAAGCCAAGAAATTAGGTTTCCAGGACCATGATATTCTCTTATCTACAGACTTGGGCGAGTTCAAGACCTATGATGGCGACCTGTTCCGTGAACTTTCTAAGGCGCAGCGTGTAGATGTATTGCGCAACGGCAAGAAGGTAAGCATCCAGACTCCTGGCGATCTGAATATGCTCGACATGATCAAGGAGAGTCCTCGTTTTGTAGAGGTCTTCGTTCCGTTGCAGATAGACAGCGTGATGCAGGATTCTCCTGCAGCCAAGGTTGGTCTGAAGAAGGGCGATCGCATCCTGAGCGTCAATGGCAAGAAGGTGGATTCCTATAATGAGTTGACCGAGGAGTTGGGCAGAGTGGATGATGTACTTTCCGTAGCGCAGACTCCTAAAGACAGTTTGAAGGCTCTTACTGGCACCCTGACTGTATTGCGTGCAGGCGTTAGCGATAAGAATTCTGCAGCAGATACCCTCAACTTGGCAGTACAGTTTGAGTCCACAGACGAGGGCGTGAAGTTAGGTATCTACAATCATCCTGTGATGATGGACTATCAGCCAACCCATATCAGTTATGGATTCTTCGAGAGTTTCCCAGCCGGCATCAAGTATGGTTGGAATGTCTTGGCAGGTTATGTAGGCGATATGAAGTATGTCTTCTCCAAGGAGGGTGCCAAGAGCTTAGGCGGTTTCGGCGCATTGGGCAGTCTGTTCCCATCCATGTGGGACTGGCATGCGTTCTGGATGATGACAGCCTTCCTGAGCATCATCTTGGCGTTTATGAACATCCTGCCTATTCCTGCATTGGATGGTGGTCATGTCTTCTTCCTGTTGTATGAGATCATTACTGGTCGCAAGCCAGGTGATAAGTTCATGGAGCGTGCCGAGTTTGTCGGTTTCGCCATCTTGATTCTGCTGCTCGTTGTGGCGAATCTGAATGATGTTCTTCGACTGTTTGGAATCCTGTAAAAAGGAAAGGGTTAGAACCCAATATTGAACTTGCTGAGAACTTCGGATTTAGTAGCAAAGAATTAAGTTATATTGAAAAAATACTTAGAGAAAATGGAGACGATTTTAAAAACAAATTCACAAGATATGTCGGTAAGCGTCTTGATGATCAACGATAAGGGAATCATGCTTTCCGTGAAAGGTAACGATTATTTTGTATCGTATAATCGTATTCCTTGGATGAAACACGCATGTATTTCTGATGCTCTTGATGTAAAAATGAGTGGAAGAAATTCTATCGAATGGCCAAAGCTTGATGTTGATTTGGAAATAGATAGCCTGAAGCATCCTGAACGTTATCCGCTCATCATGAAGAGAAATGAAGGAGAAATTCTGTAACCCTTTATATTGCCTTTCAGCCCCGACAAGCTGAAAGGCTTTTTTATACCTTGTCGATTCCTATATATGTTATATATATAATAAGGTGAGAATATAATGGATGGTGAGACTACCATTGAGGAGCCTCAAAGAGGCTCGGTATATTGATTCTGCTGCTCGTAGTGGCGAATCTGAATGACTTGTTTACGACTCGTATCTCCGAAAGATAGGAATCTGTGTTTCGGGGTTACGGCTCGTGTCTTACTTGGGCTCCTTTGTCGTTTTTCGGGAGCGCAATAGTGCCCTTACCTCAGCACAATAGTGCCCTTCCTTAGGCACTTTTACAATTTTGGTGAGTCAAGAATATCTGCTTGGCGTTCTGTTCTCTGATTTCCTTATTATAGAAAATGTTTGTATTGGTTTTTATATAAAAATAGCGGTGGTAGATATTTGGAAAAATCTTTATATCGGAAATTTTTTAAAACTGGAATGCGATTTTACCCTTCACCCTTCATCTTTTCGCCCGGAATGCTGATAAATACAGAGGATTTGAGGATGAATGGTAAAATTCAACCCTTCATCACCCTTCATCGCCCTTCATCATTTTTGCCGTTTTTGCCCTTTATTAGTTACGATTGACTGGTTATTCGTTTGATTTGAAATTTAGTTGATTATGAAAAATATAGACATATTATTTCCAGGTTTACCCTCCTCTTATGACGCAGTCCAGTCGTCTATTACGACAAGAGCTTGCCTTAATAGACGACCACTCTTGGTCTTAATAGACGACCCTTCTCAGTCTTCATAGTAGGGCTTTAGCCTAAATGCGTCTTTTAGATTGAGATGAAGGGCGATGAAGGGTGATGAAGGGTGGTTTTTAGTTGTTGTACTTGTAAATACTTGTATATCAGGAGTTTATGTAGATAAGATGAAGGGTGAAGAGTTTTTCTCATTTCGCTTTTCTCATTTCCGTTTTTTGTAGCAATTTCCGCTATGTCGGTATAAACATTTGGGGATTCTTCTGGTATTTGGTCAAAAAGATTTGGGGATTCTTCTGGTAATTGATCAAAAAGATTTGGGGATTCTTCTGGTATTTGGCTAAAAAGATTTGGGGATTCTTCTTTTTTTGATCAAAATCATTCGGGAATTCTGGAGTAATGGTCATAAAATGCGAAAACCTCCAACTTCACAGTCGGGGGCTTTCCTATATACTTTTAAAAATGTATAATACCGGGAATATCTATGTTGTAACCCTTTTTAGAATCCCCGGTTATATGGCACACAATGTATTCGTAAATGAGCACATTGTGATGCTCGCTAATTCTTTCACAAGAAAGCGAGCTATGCATATCAATATTGCAAAGGTAATATTTTCTGTTGAAAATACAACCCTTTCTCTTTGTTTTTTAATTACATTAACGTTAGCTTCTCCTGAAATGATTTCGATTGATACCCAAAAATAGGAACAGCCGTATGCAGAACCGCATGTCTGGTGGTGTGAGATGAAGTTGGTGAATACGAAAGTAGGAGATAAACACCTATATTAGTATTTATCTCCTACATGATATATTTTTGCAAACAGTTCAAACACTAACATGTGTTTCTACATTGCAACTTTATAGATGGATTTGATGTACTTATCCACTTCTTCCTTAGATTGCAAAGAGAGGATATGTTTTTTTTGTTCTTCAGAAAATGGATACAATCCAAAATTCTTTACATAGTTTTTGGCATACGAATAATATCCAGTGGCGTATGGTTTACTGGTATTTTTCATATAATAGTCGAAAACACTTGATTCCAATACTTTTTTCAGAAAGAGAAGTTCCAACTCAGAGTCGCTGTATATGGCATATCCACAATATATCATCATATCTTTCTGGGAAGTATAGACAAAGTGTGGTAAATCGCTCATATATGGAAATAATAGTTTGCGTCCACTGTCGGAGATAGCTTGTGTACGTCCGAATGCATACCATGCTCCGTAGTCTCCTTCTCCTTTATCACGGGCATCGAGAGTTTCTCGGCATGCAGACAAGTACCTGTAGGCACATGGATAATGCTGAATGAAGAAATCCTCACTTATCACGTTATTGTCGGAATCGTATGGAGAAATAATTTTCTCTTCTTTCTCTGGAATGTCTGCTTCTGACTTTAAAATATTGGGTTTGATGATGTTCCTGCAAATACCTTTCTCAATAGGATATTCCATATTATCCTTCACCAAATAATAATATTTTGCATCCGATTTGATAGGACGGAAAATGAAGACATTGTTTGCCAGAGTTGCAATTCCGTTTTTTATTACATATTTGTCTCCAAGAGCTTCTCCTGCATTCTCAATCAGTCGGATATTTTCTAATACATCAATCTTGTTGAGATTCCAACCACGATGATTGTCGAGTACGGAATATTTAATTTGATTATAGACAAAATTTTGCTGTTCTTGAACGTCTGCAATGTTTGCCTTTACATATTTCAGCGAATCGTCACGCTCTGTAGAAAGAAAAGTCAAGCAGGTATAAGCCAATTTCTTCTTGAAAACCAGTTGTTCACCAAAGTCAACTATACTTAGTGAAAAGTGATTCTTGCTGAAATAATTACGCAAGGCACGAGCATTGACACTCTTAAAGAATGTATTTACTGTGATATAGCCAAGGAGTCCTTTGGGGCTTAATAGCGACATACCAATCTCGAAAAAAGGTATATACAAATCTGCATTTCCTATCTTAGAGGTATCCCAAAGTGAGAGGCTTTTCTTCGTTTCTGCATCAATGTTCTTTGAGCGTACGTATGGAGGATTGCCTACAATGATATCGAAACCGGAATTTTCTACTACTTCCGGCATCTGCTTGAAGCCATAAGTCAAACTGTTGCCACAATATAGCCTGAAGTCCTCTTCACATATGGTTTCCCCATTTTTCAATGCAACTAGTGCCAATAGTATTTTTGCACGCCCTATGCTGGTAGAGCTTATGTCAATACCATAGAGATGATGAAGTATCTTTTTATAAGGAATTGCTGTATATTCGTGAATCGCTTCCAAAAGAGTAAAAAGAAAAGCACCACAGCCACAAGATATGTCTGCGCATAGGCAATACTCCAGTGGTTTCTTGGTGGAATGCACGATGTGGCTGACGATATAGTCACGTATGTACTTAGGAGTATATACTGCACCATTTGCTGTTTTTTCTTCTTTAGGAATAGCAAGTTCAAAGATGTTGATAACATCTTCTACAGAACATTCGCTGCTTAATATAGAGATGTCTTCATCAAGACCATCTTTCTTTTCTGCTATATATGAAGCAAGATAGCCTTCTTTGACCGTGAGGCTATTGCAATGCACAAAAGCTGAGACAACGAGCTTGTTGAGTGATAGTTCGTTGTCTGAATATTTTTTGATAAGTGAATTAACTTTCTTGTCCATAAGGGTTTCTGTCTTTTCGTACTACGGAATTTAACAATGCCTTGTCTTCTGGGTTCTTGATGCCATATAGCTTCATACATAGCTCGTCCAGCTCTTTCCAAAGGTCTTTGAGTGATAGTTCTAAACCTGAAGTTTGTCCTCCGACACTCATCTTGATTTGTTCGTTAATTTGCTCTATCTGTTTCGCTATGTTTGCGAGTCTCTTGATGTTTTTGTTGCATGTCAAGAAAGCCTTCGCAGGAACAGGTACTGGGTCTAAAAATTGTTTGTTAAACTTGAAGTACCCTCCCCTTTGCGGGTTGGCGATGGCACGAGCAAATGTACTGAATATCGTGGAATTAATGATACCTGCCAGGGCATACAGCTTTGTCTCATTTACATCGTCTATTTGAATGAAGAACATATTCGCATTGTCACAATATATGTGTTTGTCTAATACTACCGCTGCTTGTGGGTATTGTGCAGTCATAGGTACACATAATTTCTGGTAAATGGCACCATGGTTGTTTGCACGTGTAAACAGATGCCAATGCTCTCTTTTGTTATACGAATTGTTCTTTTCTGGCAAGGTCTGTACATTCTCACAGATTAGTTTCTTGTGATTTGCAAGATATGCCCCAGCCTTGGGGTATAAGGCTGTAAATTCGCTGAGACTCAGTTCTGTAACTTCTCCATTATCAGATACTTCGTATGGGAATAAAGCAAATGTTTGATATTTACGTTTAGTCAAAGGGGCAAATTGCTCATTGCATAGTAGAGGCTTGCAGGCATCATACTCTACAACGATGTTCTTGTCTATCTTTGAGTGACCATAAATCAAGCCATCAGTAATCTTTTCTGCTACGATTTGAAAGGCATCATTCCACAATACTTGTACTCCAACTTTTACATGGCATACATCCTGTAAAGTACCCAATTCCTTGGATAGTCTTAATCGCAACGCATTTAGGTGGGCACTCTCGAAATTCCAAGGTGTCTCACTTAATGTTTCTGAGGATAGCAGTTGACTCTTGGTTGAATCAGCAGAATTGATGTACCAGACATCTTTGTTGTTGGCTGGGTTCTTATCGCATACAACGATGGCTACGTATGTAGTTCTGCCAGCAAACAAATCGTTCTCCTCATAGTCGTAAATGCCATTGAGTAAGTATCGGCTCGTGTCGGTTAAATATTTACGCACGCTTTTCCCATATTGATCCTTGAAGAATCGCTTTTGTATGATATACCCTAATCGACCTTTATCATTCAAGATACCAATTCCTTTCTCTATAAAAGGAATAGCCAGGTCTATTTTCCCATTCTTGCAGGATTGATAAACCGTTTTGATATATGAGGCCATACATGGTAAGCCTACATTGTAATTTTTGACTTCCACATAAGGCGGATTGCCAACAACAAAGTCGAAGCCGCCATTGGCAAATACCTCCGGAAAATTTGTTGCCCAATCAAACGCATTTGTGGCTTGAATTTGAGGAAAATCATTAATGATAGATGGGCATACAGATTTGATATCTCCTCCTACGAGCGAATTACCACATTTGATATTTGTACCAATGCCACATAATATTTGAGAACCAAGAAGTCCAACAGTATCAAAATCCTTTGGCTGATAGTTGTCTATTAACTTTAAGGAAAGCGATAGTTTGGCCACTTCAACAGCTTCAGGGTTGATATCGACTCCGAAGATACAATTGTTGATGATGGCCTTCCTTCCCTCAATGGTCAAGATGACTTTATTATCTAAGATGGTATAGTATTCCTGTGGAAAATTATCTCCTTCAAGAATCTTTTTCTCTATGTTTTTTACAAGATAATCATATACTCCAACAAGGAATACGCCACTGCCGCAAGCTATATCTATAATTTTCAACTTCAGAAGTTGGGAAGCCGTATGGTTGCTCATATATGAGTCAGGCATGGTTGATTGAAGTACCTGACCAACTAATTTTGACGGAGTCGTAACAGCACCATTGCTCTTCTTGAATTCTGCCTTCAATTCATCTGTCACCACTCCATCTTTCACGGTAAGCTGAAAGCTGAGATATAAGTCGTAAATATCACTCAATGTTTTCAGAGGAATCACGTTGAACTGATATGGAGATGGATAATACAGACAGTTGATGAAATCAGCAAATACATCGTTTGCAATGTTCAGATTTTGTAACTCTGTGATTCTTCTAAACATCGGGCCGTCATACCTGTCATAAAACTCTATGTAGGAACATGTCTTGAATTTTGCCCAAAAATCATTTTGTGCAAAATCTTTCAGCAATTCATCCTTTTCTAATCCACGAGATTCGCAAACTCTTATGAACAAAATACGGTTGATGATGGTCTGCACATAAAAACTGAGTGCTTTAATATCTTCTACGTTGTTGTCTTTAAGAATGGCTTTGGCAAGTTTCTTGCGAATGTCCCCTAACATTTTAGAGAATGTTTCGTCGAGGTTGTTTGCCTTTTTTGTAACAAATTTCAGATTTCCTGCTATGACATTTGTTCTTGACAGAAAGCAGTCAAGAATCTCATATTTATCAATAAATTCATCATATTTTAAGAAACAGATTCTTGAAATATTGGCATAATCTTCGATTTTTGGCATTTGAGAACAATCGTAAACAGCAAGAGTCTCAAAGTTTGTTACGATAGAGAATGGTGCGCCAATAGACCAACCATAAGAACGTATTTGAAAGGCTACATCATTAGCATTCTTTATGTCTATGGTATTTTTTTTAGCATCAACAAAAGCCAACATAACATTACCATTGACAAGAGTATAATCTGGTCGTGTGTTAGTTGAACCAATTTGATTCAGTTTCTCTTTTTCTTCCTTGCCAAGAGAATGTTCTGTCAAGACTTGGTGAGTATTTTGCACATTCCATCCGAACACAGATAATAATTCATCTATCCATGTTCTTATAGTTGCTTCTGAAGCATTTTGGAGTTGTCCTTTATCTTTAGCGTATTGGTATCTTTTTACCAAATCTTGAAGTTTCTCTTTTGTAGTCATATATTGCCTCCTTTATATATAAAAAGCGTCGTCCCATCATGATACGCATCGTAGATAGGCGTGGTGGGATTTGTTGATGCAAAAATACTCCTTTTTATTGATATCTCCAAATGTTTTCTTGGAAATCTGTATGTCTAACTAAGCATTTCTTAGCATCAGTAAGTAAAACTTTTATTAGACAACAACCACGAAATTACTAATATGCCTTTTACCTGAAAGGTAAGGTAAATATAACAGAGTTTATATAACGAAAAAAGCAGGAACCTCCTCCCAGAGATTCCTGCTTTATGGTTGTTATTGAAAAAGTATTGTTGTAAAGCCTAAGATTAAGAGTAGCGGATAATCTGACCTGGAGTCAGCTTCTTATCCTTCTTGTAACCATTGAGGCGGCAAATCTGATCTACTGTTACACCACGCTTCTCAGCGATGGAATTCAGAGTCTCACCATACTTAACCTTGTGGTAAAGCTTCTCGCCACCAGCGTTGGCATTGTATCTGCCCACTTCGCCACCATTAACCTGCTCACGGGTGTAACCACCATTACCAATCTTGCCACGAGCTGCATTGGCATCTGCTGACTCACGCTCGTAAGAGTCGCGACGGAAATCGTAGAAATCGCCAGTAACGTCCTGATTGCGGAAGTCGAACATCAACGCTGGGTTGAGGGCTACACCGCAAAGACGGGTCTCGAAGTGAAGGTGAGAACCGGTACTACGACCTGTATTACCTCCCAAACCAATCACATCGCCTGCTCTTACCTCCTCGTTCTCAGAAACGAGCTGCTTAGACAGGTGACCATAGATTGTCTCCAAACCATTATTGTGACGGATTACGATGTACTTACCATAACCACCACCTTCATATCTTACGATGCGAACTTTGCCTGAGAAGGCAGCGCGGATTGTGTCGCCAATATAAACCTTGATGTCCATACCTTTATGTTGGCGGCCAAAGCTTGCACGGTAACCGAAGTTACTTGTGACAACGCGACTTGGAGTTGGCATGCAGAAATGACGGAGGTCGATGCGGTAATGCTCTGGAAGCGCGGTCTGGCGGTGAGCATACTTGTTGGAGAAATCCTGATACAGCTCTGCTGAAGGATTCTCTCTATCTTCCATCATTCGATAATGAGATACTGCTAATGTGTCTATTGACTTCATGCGATGGTCAACAGGTGCCTGACGGGCAAGCAAGTCCTGACCAAATGACGGCACGGTTGTTAGCGCCAACAATGCCACTACGGAAATCTTCTTTATTTTCTTTTTTAAACTCATACTTTTTATTAATATTCTTTTTTAGGTTCGTCACCATTGAAATGAAATCATAAATGAAATTCCACTACAAAACACCTAAGTAAAAACCCCTTATGTGCGTGACTTTGTTAAATAGACTTTGCAAATATATGAAAAAAAATCCAGTCTGCCAAGGCCATTAACACGAAAAAGGTGATATTTAACGCGAAAAGTTGATGTTTAACTTTTCTTAAGAAGAAACGCTTTTTGATGTAACTACTCAGTCTTCAAAAAATAGGGTACACGTATTCAAAGGAGGGCTAAAAG
>USJD01000024.1 GCA_900554835.1 uncultured Prevotella sp.
GGTGTATCCTTCTTGCCCAGCACATCGGGCATTCAGGATACACCTTTTTTCTTTTAATATATAGAGGATACTACATATCTTCCAATGATAAGCAGCCCAGACGAATTTCCAGTTTCTTTAATTCAGGATATACTTGGAGCATACAGTCCACCTTCTGTTTCAAGAGACTTTCGTCATAACGGAATTTGTCCTTTTTTACCTCATAGATGTCAATAATTCCATCTATTTCATTTATTGCAACGATATCTATCTCATTTCCTCCCTTTCTATCCCAAAACTGACCTATCTGGGTGTATTGTTGGCTTTCGCTCAGTTTCTGGCGGAAATAGCGTTCAAGCATAAAACCCTCTACCGTGGATATATCACGCATAATGATACGATGCAATTGATTCAATGCGCCACTCTCTATGAAATTCTGGTATTTATAGAAGAAGCGAAACCAGAAGATGAGAAAATTGTCACTCAGGATATATCTTACACTCTTGCTCTTTGGCTTGGAGAAGATCGGGACATGGCGTTCTATCAGATTGTAGTGAGATTTCAAACGTTCCAGATATCCACCCACTTCCTTAATTCCTGTCAAAGCCTCAATCTGTGCACGAGTTACCTCACCACAGGCGATACAAGAGAGTATGGAGAAATAATTGGCATAATCCGTACCAAATTCCTCTATCAAGATATTCTTTCCTTCGTTGATGAAAGGCGAGTTTTCTTCAGTCTGCATATTGAGCATTTTCTGAGAGGTTGTCTTTCCATTGCTCATGAAGAGATTGACATACCATGCAACCCCATTGCTCAGCGTATAGAGAGTAAGCAAGTCGCTTGCTGTATAGTTAGGATTGAAGTCATGTAAAATCTCTTTGAGCACATCTGTATCGAAAGCTCGTAGATTGATGATGCGATTGGCACGAGAGAACAATGGCTCTTTACTATCTTCAAAGATGCGGTGCATCAGTGAGTAGATAGAACCACTGATAATGAGATTCATCTTACTCTTACTTTTTGCCAAATCCCATTCTCTCTGCATCTCGCTAAAAATGGATGGATTGATACGTAGCCAATCCTGAAACTCGTCGATAACCAGTGTAAACGGATGGCTTTGGGAGATAAAGAGGAGTTGGCGAAACAGCTCGGCGAATGACGAATAATTGCCTAATGGCATATCTAATTTGCGTTCTGCCTCTTCCTTGAAATCTTGGCATAGCATATTTTCAGACTTTCTTGCCACAAAGAAATATAGAAGAGAACCTTCATGTCCACATCTTAGTGCTAACTCGGTTTTGCCGATACGGCGTCTTCCTACCAGTACCGTCATCTGTGCTTCTTGCTGGCTCTTTGTATAGATGTCAGCAAAGAGTGCCAGTTCTTTTGTTCTATCATAAAACTTCATATCTCATTTTTAATATTATTATCGTAACCGTCATTACCGTAATGACGATTACTATTCTGCACAAATGTACGATTTTCTATTGGATTATACAAAGATTAAGAACTTTATTTTGAATAGTTTAACAAAAAAGGCAATTACCATCAGTATCGAGCATTCAGGATACACCTTTTTTCTTTCTTCCTTTCTCCATCATAAAGTTTTCCTGTCATTTCTTTGCAACTTTCAGAAGAAAAACGTATCTTTGCAGAAGAAAAGCTGCACTCGGCAATCTGAAAGTAAACTTTCATTGCGCTCGCTGGCATAATCTTTGCAACACAAATGTTGAATCATTTTTAAAAGGAGGAATCAAAATGCAAGAATTGAAAGATAGATACATCAGATTTGACTGGGCAATCAAGCGCTTGCTTCGCCAAAAGGCTAACTTTGGAGTGCTTGAGGGCTTCTTGACTGTGTTTCTGAATGAGCCTATCAAGATTGTGGAAATCCTTGAAAGCGAAGGAAATCAACAAGAAGCGGATGACAAATTCAACCGAGTAGATATCAAGGCCAAGAACAGCAAGGGTGAAATCATCATTGTTGAAATTCAAAATACAAGTGAGCTATACTACTTGGAGCGTGTGCTCTATGGGGTTGCCAAAGCCATCACAGAACATATCAATTTAGGAAATACCTATAAAGAAGTGAAGAAAGTATATTCCATCAGCATTCTTTACTTTGATTTAGGCAAGGGTTCTGACTATATTTATGTGGGACAGAATAATTTTGTGGGTTTGCATACCCAAGACCATCTTGTTATCAGTACCAAGGAGAAAGATACGATAGTAAGAAAATCGCCTTCCGAAATTTTCCCTACTTATATACTTGTACGTGTAAACGAATTTAACAAAGTGGCAAAAACTCCTTTGGAGGAATGGGTAGAATATCTGAAGAATGGCATTATCAACCCTGAAACTCAAGCTCCAGGACTACAAGAAGCTCGCGAAAAATTGAAATATTATTCCATGACAAATGCTGAGCGCCATGCATACGATGAGCACATCAATGCCATCATGATTCAAAACGATGTTCTTGGCAATGCAAGATTGGAAGGTATGGAAGAAGGAAGAGCTGAAGGTAGAGTTGAAGGAAGAGCTGAAGGCAAAACAGAAGCAAAGAATTCAATAGCCTTAAAGATGATGAAAGGCGGAATGCCTATTGAGCAAATCATGCAATTTACAGGGTTGTCTGAAAAAGAAATAAAATCATTATAAGAAGGCTATAGGTTGGTCGGTGCTGAAAAATGCATCGACCCTTTTTATATATCACATATTATAAGAGAAGAATGAAAAGAATTATTGCATTTTTTATTTTCCTCTGCGCTATAACAATCAATGCTACGGCACAGGGATGGATAGGCACATGGGCTACTGCCCCACAAACCGTCGTGAAGAGCTTCATGCCCTATAATAACAATATGTCCAACCGCTCCGTGAGACAGGTGGTCAAGGTGAGCATCGGAGGCGACATGATTCGTCTGAAACTCAGCAATATCTATAGTACCGAACCGGTTGTCATCCGTTCTGTCTATATTGCCCATGCCAAAGACTCTTTCGCTATCGACCCCAAGAGTGCGAAATATCTCAAATTCGGCAATCAATACAAGGTTACGATTCCGGCTGGCAAAAGCATCACAAGCGATGCCCTGCCCTATGACCTCAAGCCTCTCCAGCGACTTGCCATCACCATCAACTATACTTCCGCACCAACAGTCCCTACCGTCCACATGGGTTCACGCACTACCTCTTATATCATGAAAGGTGTAACCAATGCCCACTCCAACTTCGAGAAGGCTTTCCGAGAGAACCACTGGTACAACATCAGCGGCATCGACGTATATACGATGAGGACAAACCTCAGCAGCATCGCCATCATAGGCAATTCCATTACCGACGGAAAATGCTCTACCGACAATGCCCAGAACCGTTGGCCAGACGTCATGTCGGAGATGCTCCAACTGAAATATAAAATTACCAACCAAGGCGTACTCAACCTCGGCATTGGCAACAACCGTGTGGTGGTGCCAGGAGGATTCGGTGTTTTGGCAAAGGAAAGATTCGACAAAGATGTATTGGCACAGGCAGGAGTGAAAAAAGTCATTATCTTTGAAGGAATAAATGATATAGGTGCCGCCAAAAGCGGATATAGCGAAACCGTAGCACGTCAACTCATCGAGAGCTATCAGGCAATGATCAAGAAGGCAAAGGCGCGCCGATTGAAAGTCTATTTGGGAACTATCACCCCTTTCAAGGGAGCAGGATATTACTCTCCCTTCCATGAGGCGGCACGTCAAACCGTGAACGAATGGATTCGCAACCAAGCCAAGAACAAAGAGGTAGATGGAATCCTCGACTTTGCCAAACTTCTTCAAGACCCGGAGGATGACAGACGCATGAAAAAAGAATATGTGAGCAACGACTGGCTCCACCCGAATCCAACTGGTTATAAAGTGATGGGAGCCTACGCTGCCGAAATCATCAAATAACGAAGTTAACTTCAACGCTCATCGAAGTTAACTTCATAAGCAAATGCAGTAGTACTTCATCTGCCAACGAAGTACTACTGCATTTTTATGTATATCTAATTGAAGTTGATTACTTCAAAACAATCTTGCAATCCTCCAGACTTTCTACGGTAGCGAGCGCTTCATAACGCATGCCTTCCTTGCGCAGGAAATCACCACCATGCTGGAATGCCTTCTCGATGATGAAGCCCATTGCCTCAATCGTGGCACCTGCCTTCTCGCAGAGATCCATCACACCCTTGGAAGCATTACCATTGGCAAGGAAGTCGTCGATGAAGATGACATGATCATCAGGAGTCAGATAACTGTCACTTACACATACCGTATAGTCACAGTCTTTGGTGAAAGAGTGAACCACCGAGGTAATCATACCTTCCATCGTCTTTGGCTTCTTTTTCTTTACGAAGACTACAGGAAGATGGGTCAGGTAACCCACCATGATGGCAGGAGCAATACCCGAAGCCTCGATTGTGACAATCTTGTTGTACTTGATGTCCTTGAAGAGTCTGACAAACTCCTTCGCCAAGTCCATCATCAAGATAGGATCCATCTGATGGTTCACAAAGCTATCCACCTTCAGGATTCCTCCAGGAAAGCATCTGCCTTCCTGCATAATTCTTTCTTTCAGTAAATCCATTATTCTGATTTGAAATTGATATGATTGATGATTAACAGCCATCATTCCCATTCCTGCTCTATTCCGCCAGATAAGAAAACGATGGCCTGTCTTTTTATTTTTCCATATTCTTAGGCAATACGAGATTCAGGATGACTGCAAGTAGGAACACTACAGCCACACAGTTGTCTGCAAATACAGTACGTACAATCTCTGGGAAGATATTAAACATACCTGTTGCCTGAGTGAAACCAAGACCCACACTGAGTGAGAGGCTCACGATTACCATATTGCGTTGGGAGAAACCCGTACGTGCCATCATGCCGAAACCTGCAAAGAGGATGCTACCGAACATCATGATGGTACATCCACCCAATACAGCCTGCGGAATGGTTGTAAGAACATAACCGATAGCAGGGAATACACCACCGATAATCATGATGATGGCACCCATGGCAATTGTGAAGCGATTGACCACGCCCGACATGGCAGCCAAACCTACGTTCTGACTGAAAGATGTAATAGGAGTACATCCGAAAAGACCAGAAACCGAACTTACAAAACCATCACAGCAGACAGCCGCACCCATCTCCTTGGTATTAGGATCACGCTTCAGGGCACTATTGCAAAGCGCTGACGTATCACCGATGGTCTCTGTAGCAGAAACCAGATATACAGCCACTACAGAAAGGATGGCACCTATATTAAACTCTGGAGTAAAAGGCAGAATACGAGGTAAGGCTATGATAGAAAGATTGGTAAGACCACTATAGTCTATCATGCCCATGAAACAAGCAAGGATATAACCCACGATCAAACCTACGAGCACGGAAAGAGAGCGGAGGAATCCCTTGGCAAAAATCTGACAGAGAAGGCAAGCCAATAAGGTGACAGAACCCACAATCCAGTTGTTCATGCTACCAAAATCCGCAGCCCCCTGACCTCCGGCAAAAGAATTGGCACCCACAGGAAGAAGTGAAAAACCAATGGCTGTAACCACCGTAGCGGCTACTACAGGAGGAATCAGTTTGATCCAATACTTGGCAAAAAGTCCGAGTGTACCTTCCACGAGACCACCGATGATAACCGCACCGATGAGCGTACCCATTCCATGAGCAGCAGCAATGCTGATGGCAAGAGAAAGGAAGGTGAAGGAGATACCCATCACGATAGGGAGGCGTGAACCAATGCGCCATACAGGATAGAGCTGTACCAAAGTACCGATACCGGCGATAACCATACAGTTCTGGATAAGAACGGCGCTGATAGAGCTGTCCAGCCCGACTGCACCGGCAAGAATCATGATAGGCGCAATGTTACTTACAAACATCGCCAATACATGTTGAAGACCAAATGGGAGTGCTTTACCGACGGGCACCCTACCGTCAAGTTTGTAGAGATTTTCTATTGACTGTTTCATGTCGTATGTTATTATATTTCGATAAAAATCTAATAGAATTTCCGAAAAGAACCTCTTGGAGTCCAAAAAGATGGCGCAAAAGTACAAAGAAAAACTGAGAAAGTGAAATTTCTCTCCCATTTATTTTGATTTGTCTGCAAATAGATGTACTTTTGCAGGGCAATTAAAAATTCAAAGACAATGGAAAATCCATATATCAAGCAATTCCCCGACCTCATGTCGGGCAAGAAAATCATGTATGTTCACGGTTTCCTCTCTTCCGGACAGAGCGGAACTGTAAAGATGCTTCAGGATCTCATGCCCAATGCTACCTTCGTGGCTGAAGACATACCCGTACATCCGGAAGAAGGTATGGAAATGCTCCTCAAGTTGCAGGAGACTGAGAAACCCGACCTGATTATCGGTACCTCCATGGGCGGTATGTACACAGAAATGCTAAAAGGTACCGACCGCATCCTCGTAAACCCGGCTTTCGAAATGGGCAATACCATGAGCAGTATGACTGGTAAACAGGAATTTCAGAATCCACGAAAGGATGGTGTCAACGAACTGATGGTGACCAAGGGACTCATCAAGGAATACCGCGACATTACCGAACGATGCTTCCAGGATATCACTCCTGAGGAGCAAGCCCATGTCTATGGCCTCTTCGGCGACAAAGACCCGGTGGTACATACCTTCGACCTCTTCCATGAGCATTATCCGAATGCCATCCGCTTCCATGGCGAGCACCGCCTTATCGACAAGGTGGCCTTCCACTATCTCAGTCCTGTCATCCGCTGGATAGATGACAAGCAAAACGGAAAGGAGCGACCTATCGTATATATCGACTTCGATGCCTTGCACGACAGTTACTGGAAAGCCACGAGCAGCATGCACAAGGCCTACGAGATGCTCATCGAATACTACAATGTATATATCGTAGCCTCAGCACCAACCAACGACCATGAGTATATGGCGAAGGTACAGACCTGGGTGGAGGAATATCTCTCTACCCCAGCTTACAATCATATTCTCTTCACCAATCAGAAGAATCTGCTCTATGGTGACTACTTCATCGACCCACATCCAGCAGAGGATTTCATGGGAACAACGATCGAATATGGCAGCGATGAATTCAAGACTTTCGAGGAGATTGTCACCTTTTTTGATAGATTAGGAGGACAATAACAAAAACAAACAAGGCTCTGATGTCAATTCATTTCATCAGAGCCTCGTTTAGTTTTTAGCTTTATTCTAAAAGCTTTAGTATTCCGTCTTAGCCGTATTCTCTTCCCACATACGGAAAACCCCCAACGCCTCATCTCTCATCAGCGCAATCATCGGCTTGTGACGGTCTTCTATCTTGCGGCCAATTTCCTCATAGATAAACTCATCATCGAAACCAATCTTGGCTGCATCCTTTCGGTCGTTGGCATAATAGATACGATCGAGATGTGACCAATAGATGGCACCTAAGCACATCGGACAAGGCTCGCAGGAGGTATAGATTTCACAACCCTCCAGATTGAAGGTTTTCAACTTGAAGCAAGCCTGTCGTATGCAGTTTACCTCTGCATGAGCCGTAGGATCCTTGTCGATTGTCACACTATTGGAAGCCTCAGCAATGATGATTCCATCCTTGGCAATGACAGCTCCAAAAGGACCGCCACCATTTCTTACGCTATTTTCAGAGAGCTCAATGGCTCTGTGCATCAATTCTTCTTTTGTCATAATCTAAGTCTTTATACCTTATTATATAATATTGAGGACTACAAATTTACGAAATATTCTTGAATCCGCAAGGTTTTCTGCATTATTTTTATTACTTTTGCAGCCAAATAGGATTCTTATCGGAATTTTAAGAAAGAAAATCAAGAGAGAGAACAAAGAAGAAAAGGAGGAAAGTTTGAGGAAAACATGAAAGTTCGCTACTTCTGCCAGAGAAATGAATCTTTGGAGCGTGCCATAGAATTGCTCAACAGTTATGGCAAATTCAAAGTCTGCATAGAGGGCGAGACATTACATATCAAATAAAAGCAGAAAAATGTAATTTCTTTCTAGAAAATCAGCGAAAAGCAAGAATTTTTAATCGTTTTCGCTGATTTTCTAAGTAGTTTACTTGACGTTTTCCTAAAAAAAACGTACCTTTGCAACCAACATTATAAAACTATCTTACAATGAGTTACGCAAAAATCATAGGAAGAAATAAAGAGATAAATATACTCGATAGAATATACAAGTCCAAGAAGTCTGAACTGGTAGCCATTTATGGCCGTCGAAGAGTAGGCAAATCTTATCTCGTAAGCGAATGCTTTGGAAAGAAGATTCTCTTCAAAGCAGTAGGCACTTATATTAAAGACGGAGACAAGGACTATGAGTCTTATCGCCAACTTCAACTTGCGCATTTCTATGATTCGTTAGTGATTGCAGGATTATCAACAAAGGAGTCCAAACCCACTTGTTGGCGAGAGGCATTCTTACTTTTGAGAAAAGTTCTGGAAGGAAAAAGAAACAGAAGGAAAATCATCTTTATCGATGAACTTCCATGGCTTGCAGGACCGCAATCATCAGAAATGATAGCAGAACTGGGATATTTTTGGAATTCATGGGCAGACAGTGAACGAAATATTATACTCATTGTCTGTGGATCGGCTACAAGTTGGATGCTTGATAATGTGATACATGACTATGGAGGTCTGCATGGAAGACTCACGGAAACCATCAAACTATTCCCTTTCACTTTATCAGAATGCGAAAAGTACTACAAGAAAAATGGTTTTCATCTCTCACGCTATGAAATGTGCGTGAGTTATATGGCTATAGGTGGAATCCCCTATTATCTGGATAAACTCCGCAACGACAGAACAATGACAGACAACATAGACAGCATATTCTTTGCAGATGAATTGATTCATCAGGAATTCAAAGATGTTTATACAGGACTTTATTCTAGCAAAGAAAAATACATTGACATCGTCAAAGCTATTGGCAGCAAGTTCTATGGAATGACTCAATCAGAGCTTTCCAAGGCTACAGGTATCAAAACCGGGGGTACCCTGACAAAGCTACTTGACAACCTTAGAGAATCAGGAATTACGAGAGAGTATCCCCGTTATGGAAAGGAAAGAGTCGAAACTGTATATCAGCTAAAAGATTTCTTTTCTCTATTCTATCTGAGATTTGTTCATGGCAAACAAGTCAAACAAGGAGGATGGAACGCTATCCATGGAACAGCCACTTTCTACACATGGGCTGGAGACACATTTGAACTTCTGAGCATAGAGCATCTGCAAAACATACAAGACACTCTACGCATCCATTCGGTGGAAAGGAACTACAGTTGGTGTGGGAAAGCTGAAGACGGAAAAGGTGCTCAAATAGATTTAGTCATGGAAAGTAAAAGTGCTCAAACAGATTATCTTTGCGAAATGAAATTTTCAACAGGTAATTTTACTATCACACAAGATGTCGAAGAGAATATACGCCACAAGATAGACGCTTTCGCAAATAGCAAGATGCATAACAAGACTCGCTCAATACAAACTGTTTTGGTGACAACAATGGGACTTAGTACCAATATGCATGCAAGTATCATCAATCACCTGATAACTCTTGACCAATTATTTCAATGATAAAATGGATGAATACAAGAGGATTTACCCGAGATGGGTAATCCTCTTGTTTACACTGCGTTCTTTACAACCATGCTCCTACTGCATAAAGAGGCTTGTTGACCATCCATTCCTGATCTTGATAGGGTTTCATCGAAAGGCGTAAACCTTTGAGATTAGGATGCTTTCCTATGAATGTGCGAAGAGACTTGGCATGTACATTTTCCTCTGCTTTGATTTCAATAGGCGTTATGGTAGTTCCATGCTGAACAATCAAGTCGATTTCCACACGAGAATCATTACTGCTGAAATAGTAAATCGGAATTTGAAGTTCCATAAGTTGGGTCAAGACAAACAGCTCCGTGAAAGAACCTTTATATTCCTTCAGTAAAGTATCGGCTACCAGAATACTTTCCGCAGGAGCATCGACCATTGCTCCCATCAGGCCAATATCCAAGACAAAAAGTTTAAACACAGACATTTCTGCATAAAACTTCAATGGCATTTCTGGAGCAGACACACGATTAATCTGATAAACCAATCCTGCATCAACCAACCACTGGATGGCTAACTCAAATTCAGAAGCTCTTGCTCCTTTCCTCAACGCTCCAAAGATAAACTTTTTATTCTCTTTGGCTAATTGCGAAGGAATAGAATCCCATACCATATTGATACGAGGCACTTCCTGTGAAGGGGCGTGTTTGGAGAAATCACGTTGATAGTCAAAAAGTATCTGCTTTTGAATGTTGCGCACTTCCTCTAAGTTCTTGCTTTCCACAAATTCCAAGACTGCTGCAGGCATTCCTCCAACATAGTAATACTGCCGCAAATAATCTGTTAAACGCAAAGACAGAGAATCTATAAGAGAAAAGTCCTTGGTATGAAGTACATTGAGCAATGGCTGTTCACCCATAGCTAACAGGAACTCATCGAAGGTCATTGGATACATCTTTATCATATCCACCTTCCCCACCGGAAATGAAGTTCCACTATGAAGGGATATGCCCAAGAGCGAGCCAGCTACCGCCACATGATAGGCTGGAGCATCTTCGCAGAAATACTTCAGAGAGTTTAATACAACAGGATTTTCCTGTATCTCATCGAAAATAATCAATGTATTTTCTGGTTCTATATTTACATGGAGCAGAGCGGACAATGAGAGCAAGATTCGCTCAATATTATAGTCTTGCGCAAAAATCTTCTCTACCATTTCGTTCTTGTCGCAATTGACATAAGCCATCTTCTGATAATACTTGGTGCCAAATTCTCGTAAGATATAAGTCTTTCCTACTTGTCTTGCTCCATTAACTATCAATGGCTTACGGTTCTTTTTTTGCTTCCATGCAAGGAGTTGTTTAATGACGTTTCTTTCCATAATTACATTTTTTTGCACGAACATTCGCCACAAAGATACACTTTTTCGCACGAACATCCGACACTTTACTACATTTTTTTGCACGAACACCTTATTTTTTGTAACAGATCCCCAAAGTTAACAGTTAATTATCAATAATTATAAATACCTTTATTATAAGAGTATTTATAATTTTCGTAACTTTGTTGCCTATGAATCAAAACAACATATCTGCCACAGAACTTTTCCTGCGGGTAAGGGAACTCTTGATGCTTCCTGACCTGGAACCTGCTACACGCAACAAGATGATGCACGATACGCTCATCCTCTGCTGCCACGAAGGAGTGAAGAATACGAAACAAGCTTTCGGTAACCTTTTCGCCCAGGTGGATTATCTCTGCAAGGTACATGGCATCAAAATAGCCGACAAGATTGCCATCCAGACCATGCGCCGACACAGCAACAAGCAGGAACCTCTATCGGAGGAAGATCTGAAGTACGATGCCCGTGCGCTCGCCATCTTCATCTCTGCCGTATTCCAGACTGATATTCCACATGAACTGACCGTTCTCATCCCACATACCAACCGCCCCTACCAGAAGGGACTCGACATCAGCAACCGACGCATCCGCTGCATCGTGAAAAACTGGGACTCGGACTTCATCCATGTGGATATCGACCATGATACTGATGAGGAAGAACATCTCGTTTGTCTCAAAGATGAGGC
This sequence comes from uncultured Prevotella sp., assembly GCA_900554835.1. GTDB lineage: Bacteria > Bacteroidota > Bacteroidia > Bacteroidales > Bacteroidaceae > Prevotella. Next base: position 11,661 of record USJD01000024.1, read on the forward strand.
AAACGGCATCGACCATACCTATCTCTGCGAAATATTGGAGGAAGGCATGCAGCTCAACCTGCTCGACTGTCAGATACGCCAACCAGTCATCACGCCCCGACTCATCATCGTTGAACCGGATTATCTCATCGACATCAGTAGTATCGCAGCCTGCTTTACCGAGTTCGGTCATCATCCCCTGCTGTATCTCTTGAATCTGATGAAACCCCGTGCCAACACCCAGGCTACCCTACTTGGTAACTTTGCCGGTGCTGCGCTCGACGATATCATCAATTCGCATGGCAAGTATCAGGTGAACGAAACCATCAAGAGCAATTTCAGAGAAAAGGCTCTGGAATTTTGCACCTGCCCCTGGTTTGATGCCAAGAAATTCTATACCGATGCCAACCTGCAGGCTTACAATCTGCAGCAGGTAGTGGATATTCTCTTCCCCCGCACCGCCTCCCAGGCACAGATGAATGCCTTTCGGGGCGAAGGCATCTACGACCGGAAGAAAGCCATCCTGGAGCCGTCATTCGTGTGCGAAGCCCTTGGCATACAGGGACGCGTCGATCTAATGACCACCGACTGCAAACTTCTCGTAGAACAGAAATCAGGACGAAACCTCAATATCGAAAGCCATCAGGCAGACCCTAACTACCACAGTTTCCAGCTGGTGCCCCACTATGTACAGTTGCTGCTCTACTATGGTGTATTGCAGCACAACTTCAAGTTGGGCAACAATCTCGTCAACATCCGTCTGCTCTACTCCAAGTACCAGCCGCAGAACGGTCTGATGGTGGTAGCCTATTACCAGAAACTTTTCAGGGAAGCCATCGAATACCGCAACCAACTCGTTGCCGCTTCTTTTGAAATAGCCAAGAAGGGATTCGAGCATGCGCTGAATGAGTTTACCCCTGATGTTCTTAATGTAGCAGGCACCCAGGACTTCTTCTACAACAAGTACCTGAAGCCACAACTGGCAGACATCACCGACCCGCTTCATGCACTCAGTCCTTTAGAAGAAGCCTACTTCTGCAGGATGATGACTTTTGTGCTCCGCGAACAGATGATTTCCAAAGTAGGTGCCCAGGAAGGAACCAATACTTCGAGCAGCGATCTCTGGACGATGCCCCTTGCCGAGAAAAAGGATGCAGGCAACATCTATACCGACCTCCATATCATCAGAAAAGAACAGAGTGGAGAAGGTAGCGGTTACGATACCATTACCCTGAGCGTACCCGACCAAGGCAAGGACTTCCTGCCCAATTTCCGTATCGGCGACATGGTATATCTCTATACCTACAAACTGAAAGAAGAACCGGACGTCAGGAAAGCTATATTATATAAAGGTGTATTGCAGGAGATTCATTCCCATGAAATCGTGGTACATCTCAACGATGGTCAACAGAATGCTGACATCTTCGAAATGGACAAGCCATACGCTATCGAGCATGGTACTACCGATGCCAGCACCGGTGGAAGCATCCGAAATCTGCACCAGTTTATCTGTGCGCCACAAGAGAAGCGCGACTTGCTATTAGGTCAGCGCCCTCCCCGCCGCAACACCTCGCTCACGCTGACCAGACATTATGACGAAGTGCTTGACGATATCATCCTGAGAGCCAAACAGGCACAGGATTACTTTCTGCTCGTGGGACCTCCGGGAACAGGAAAGACAAGTCGTGCGCTGAAGTTTATGGTAGAAGAAGCATTGAACGATGGAACAGGAATGCCGACAGCAGAAAGCATCGCCGCTGGTGGAAAGACGGCTCAAAAGCCAGCCTCCTCTATCCTCTTGATGAGCTATACCAATCGTGCCGTGGATGAAATCTGCGAAATGCTGGTAGATTCCGGCATCCCATTTCTGCGACTCGGTAGCGAATATTCCTGCGATGAACGATTCCGTCCATATCTGATAGAAAAAGCCATTGCCCAATGTCCGAAGTTGGAAGCCATCAAACAATATATAATAGGTACGCGCGTCATCGTGGGAACAACCTCGATGATGACCTCCAAGCCTTTCATCTTCAATCTGAAGCATTTCAAGCTTGCCATCATCGATGAATCGAGTCAGATTCTGGAACCCAATCTCATCGGATTACTTTCAGCTATAGACAAGTTTATCCTCATCGGAGACTATAAGCAACTGCCAGCGGTGGTACAGCAGAGTGACCAGGACTCTGCCATACCTACCATCAACGACAGTCAGCAGAACAGCCTGATGGATATGAGTATTCTACAGGACATCTGTCTTACCAACTGCCGCAACTCCCTTTTCGAGCGCCTCATCCGCTGGGAAGACCATGAGCATCGTACCGATTTCATCGGCATTTTGCGTCGTCAAGGACGTATGCATCCGGAAATAGCCGAGTTCCCAAACAAGATGTTCTATCGCCGGGAACAACTGGAACCGGTGCCATGCAAGCACCAGTTGGAAACCCAGCTTGCCTATTCTCTCCCATCAGAGGACGAACTCGATGAACATCTGAAGAATCATCGTATGATATTCATACCATCAGAATTCTGCAAGGAGCCGAATATTTCAGACAAGATCAATGCCAACGAAGCAGAAATCGTAGTAGATATACTTCGCCGCATACACCGATATTACGGAGAACAGTTCGACAGTCAGAAAACAGTGGGAGTCATCGTACCTTACCGCAACCAGATAGCCATGGTGCGCAAGGGAATCGAGAAACTTGGTATTCCAGAACTGGAGAAAATCAGCATCGACACCGTAGAAAGATACCAGGGCAGCCAGCGGGATGTCATCATCTACAGTTTCACCATCCAGAACATCTGGCAACTGGACTTCCTGGCAGGAAACAGTTTTATAGAAGACGGTCATATCATCGACCGTAAACTGAATGTAGCTATCACTCGTGCAAGAAGGCAAATGATTATGACCGGTAATCCTGAAATTCTCCGTAATAATCAGATTTTTAATGATTTAATGGAATACATAAAAGGAAAAGGCGGCTTTTTTGAGAAATTTCATTGAAAAAGTTTGGCGGTATGGAAATAAAGTCCTATCTTTGCAAAAGAATAGAAAAACAAAGATAATTCAATAGAGATAAAAGATACAGGATTCCGGTGCTTAACTGGCACCGGGATTCTTTATTTTTTACCCCTCTAAGAAATCACATTAATAACTATAAATTAATAAGAAGAATTATGGCTTACATGTCACAAGAAGGTTACGACAAACTCGTAGCAGAACTAAAACAGCTCACTACAGTAGAGCGCCCAAAGGCATCAGCCGCAATTGCTGAAGCCCGAGACAAGGGTGACCTAAGTGAGAACTCAGAGTATGATGCCGCTAAGGAGGCACAGGCTCATCTTGAAGATAAAATCAATCGTATCAAACTCACCATTGCCGAGGCTAAGATCATCGACACCAAGCAGTTGAGCACCGATTGCGTGCAGATTATGTCTAAGGTGGAAATGACCAACATGGCCAACAAGGCAAAGATGACATATACTATCGTGAGCGAAAGCGAGGCTAACTTGAAGGAAGGCAAAATTTCCATCAAGACTCCTATCGCACAGGGATTGCTCAACAAGAAGGTGGGCGAGGTTGTAGAAATCAAGATTCCTCGCGGCATCATCAAGCTCCGTATCGACAAAATCTCATTTGAATAAAAATAAAGGAACTATCATATCGGCTCCCAAGCCCTTATGGCAGTTCCTTTTATTATGACATGTAAGCCCACTAAATATAATATCAAATGAGAATGATGCGAAGAGAGAGAAATAAAGTTTCTATTATAAATGTTTAATTGAAAGAGATTATGGCAAGTATTTTTTCTAAGATTGCAGCGGGAGAGATTCCCAGCTACAAGTGCGCAGAAAGCGATAAGTTCTACGCTTTTTTAGACATTAGTCCTATCGGCAAGGGACATACATTGGTCATTCCTCGCAAGGAAGTGGATTATATCTTTGATATGGAAGACGAAGACCTCGCTGAGTTTGAAGTATTCGCCAAGAAAGTGGCAAAGGCCATCAAGGCTGCTTTCCCTTGCAAAAAAGTGGCACAGGTTGTTTTGGGTCTGGAAGTTCCTCATGCACACATCCACCTCATCCCTATGAACAGTGAGGCTGATGTCAACTTCCGCAAGGAACATCTCAAACTGACTGAAGAGGAATTCAAGGAAATCTCTAATAAGATCTACACAGAATTCAAAGAAATGACAAATGACAAATGAGAAATGAGAAATTTAATTAAATGATAAATTTAATTAAATGATAAATTTAATTAAATGATAAATGACAAATGAGAAATGAGAAATGCAGCAAGATAGCCGTTCATTTCTAATTTCTCATTTGTCATTTCTAATTATATCAAATGTATTCTTCGCCCTTCTTCATTTGCACTTCATTCACATATTTGCGAACCAATGCAGAGGAATCTTCTTTCTTGCAGATCAAGAGTACATTGTCCTTCTCTGCTACAATGAAACCATCCAAACCATTGAGAACTGCGAGTTTGCCCTTTGGCAGTTTGATGACATTACGATGGCAGTTTTCCATCATGACATCACTATCTATGATCACATTATCATCCTCGCTCTTCTGCATTGCCTCATAGATACTGTGCCAGGTGCCGAGGTCAGCCCAACCGAAATCACACTTCAATACAGATACATTGTCTGACTTCTCTAAGATGGCATAATCTACGGAAATATTTGGATATGAAGGGAAATTCTGCTTCATATAGGCATTCTCTGTCTCCACATCAAAAGTGCGATAAGACTCATCGAAACCTCTCAGTACAGCAGGCAGAATTTGAGAAAAACTCTCGCGTAAATGCTTGACATTGGAAATGAAAATACCTGTATTCCAATAAAATTCACCACTTTCAACAAATATTTTGGCAAAATCACGCTCAGGCTTCTCTGTGAATGACTGAACATTATAGAGATTATCCCCTTCTGCATCGCCCAACTGGATATAACCATATCCTGGTTCAGGACGGGTTGGTTTTACACCTAACGAGAGAAATCTGTCGTTTTCAGCAACAAAAGCCAGTCCTTTCAGTACATTTTCCTTAAATGCCTCCTCATTGAAAACAGCCTGATCGGAAGGAGTGGTAATCAAGCAGGCTTTCGGATTCAACTGCGAAACACGATGGTTTGCCCAAGCTACACTTGGAGCCGTATTGCGATGAATCGGTTCTGCCATGATTCGTTCAGCAGGAATCTGAGGCAACTGTTCCCTGACCAGTTCCACATATTCCTCATTAGTATTGATAAAAATATGGTCGGCAGGCACAATCTTCACCATTCTATCGTAGGTTTGCTGCAACTGGGTACGCCCCACCCCGAAGAAATCGATAAATTGTTTCGGGTAATTGCTTCGACTGCATGGCCAAAGTCTTCTACCCTTACCACCTGCGAGTATCACGCAATAATTGTTGCTATCATTTATTGTCATATATTAAGAAACTTAATTGTTAGTTTTGAAATTCTGATGTAAAGGTAAAAAATATATGTGAACCAACCAAGTTTTTTTCCACAAATTAATATAGATAAGGTGAAAAACAACAAAAATTTAGTGTTTTCGAAATAAAAATGCATTTTTTTGAAAAAAAGTCAGCAAAAAGTTTGCCAGTTCAAAAATTATTAGTACCTTTGCAACCGCAAATAAGCCGAGAGGCATTCGCCCAGATGGCGGAATCGGTAGACGCGCTGGTCTCAAACACCAGTGGAGCAATCCATCCCGGTTCGATCCCGGGTCTGGGTACAAAGAGCTGCAAATCGAAAGATTTGTGGCTCTTTTTTCTTTTTCCCACAGATTTCACAGATTACACAGATATTTTTTTCGACACCAAAAACTTAAATCTGTGTAAATCTGTGAGATCTGTGGGACTTTTCTCTTTATCTCCACCATCACGCTGGAGACATTCATCCTATTTCACGATGGTATTACTTCACAATCACTTTGATTCCATTTACAATATAAATGCCTGAAGGCACAGGAATCACTTGTCTTTCACCTGCCTGAACTGCAACTGAAGTTACTTTCTGTCCACTCAGATTAAAGATCTTTACGGTCTGAGAGCGGTCAGATGATATGATAATCTCGCCATTGCCACCATAGATACCCTTGTTCAAGGAAATGGTTGAAATACCAGAAGGCTGACCTGCAACATAAACAACCAAATTAAATGGGTCAAACGAATAATAGCCACCCGAAACTATGTCAAGTCTATTTTTAGACAAAGTGGTTGGAATATCGTAATATTCATTATCTGTCAAACTCATGAACCACAAATCAGAGATGATTGTATTGCCGCCCAACTCGTTAGGGTCAAAAGACTTAGAAATCGTAGTGGTCGCTCCATTACCAGGAATGCGTACCGTCTCAAAACGAGGAACAAAGCTTCTTTCATTCGTACTATATGCTATCAAGGCATATTTCAACAAAGCTGTACCTCCATCGTTCTTGATAGCAAAATTGAATTGGGCAAAAGCATCATTCGTCTTTGGAGCTTTCACTTTATTACTACCATAAGTCGCCTTTTCGGTCTCATATTCATTTGGAGCCGCATTGGTCCATGCCTTTACAACTGTGAATACAGGGGCTGCAGGTGTAGCTCCCACCGTAAACTTTTTGCCATTAACAAAGACATTTTCTGCCCCTGCATCAGTCAACCAAAGATATAAATCACCTTCCGAAGGAGACAACTCTACTTTTCTGGTAATAGAACTATGCGCAGGAACCGTGACATACACATCCATCGCGGCTTGGTCTGGCATAGTAGCAATCGTATTGCTGAAGATATTGATGGCTCCCAAATATTCGATATCACCCTGATTCTGGATAGTAATTTCAAAGCCATTGGTTAATCCACCCAATAGTTCTTCGGTTGGAGTGATATCTGCTTTCAATTGCGAGCGAACCAGAGTCAGTTTTTGAGCTGTAGCCTCAACGACATAAGGCCGCATTTCAAAATTAGCGCATTTGTTCCAATGAACATGATCGGTACTGTAAATCGCATAGATCGTGGTCTGTCCGATTGGGAAAGCATAATCAAATTCAAATAAGAAAGTTTTACCATAAGTTCCGCCATTATCTTGGATACCCTTAATAGAGAATTCCTTAACCCCAGAAATTGGAACATAAGTACCATCAGACTTCAATATACCATAAGCGATAGAGCCTGTCATATTCTGACGACTCTGATTACAGAAATAATTCTGTATTTTCAAGGCAAATTTATCTGAAACCTGATTTCTTGTATCCTTAGTCAGTTCAAAAACAGACATTTTATCCCAATAGCTCTGCACAATAGGGACGAAAGGTGCCACAGGCTCATCTAACTTACCATTATCAGGAGCCACACCAACCAACATACTACAGCTGCGGTTGTAACCATCCTGTGCATTACCGGAGCCGACACCACCCTTCTCAGGATTCAAGATCGTAACATCGAAATAACCATTCTGATAGCCTCCCCAACCCCAGTTGATATGATAAAGTCCCTGACCATCGGAACCATCACAGATAAACTGATGACCGCCTTCGGTAGAAGAACCGGAATAGAAAACCGGACGTCCAGCAGCCAATTCATTGTCAAGAATCTGAGTCCATTCTGCCAGAGAATATAAAGAACGGGACAAATCCAGCATCATATCGGCATCATATCCGAAATACTTAGCCAAAGGCGCTGGTGTAAGATTTGCACCCGACATTTCACCATAACCCATCTGAACGGCAGCTCCACAATGGAACATCAGTTTGGCTACAGCATTAGCCTGAGCTTCGGTATAACTACCCTCGGCACTACTGTAGAAAGGTAACATGTTGTCCCAATCATATACACCATCACTCTTGCTGATACCAGAAACGGCTACATCTCTGCCATACCATTTCTTAGTATATTCAGGAATATCCTGCAACAATTGTTTAGGATGCTTATAATAAGCCATCACCTGTGCCATAGCTGTAGCCACACAACCGGTAACAGCCCGATTTTTACCATCATAAATCGGACACATATTATTAAAAGGCTTACTCTGATTCCATGCAATATTACCCAATAATGGAGAAACAGCCTTGGAATGAGTAGAATTTACCGAAGAACGGTAAGCTTTTACCTCTGCCAAATTGCGCAGAGTAGCTTGATCGCCCTTGGTCACAGCCTCTACCATCTCCTGATAAGCCTTCATGAAGTTCTTATAACTTTCTGGAAGAGAAGCCTCATCATAAGTTCCCTGATTGGTATAACCCACGATTTCCGGCAAACAATCGTCGCCCGACACAATCGTAAAACCCTTTCCTTCACCATGAGGAAAAACATAATAACTGGCAGTTTCCTGTTCAGAAACCTGAGATTTCTGAGAATTGTCACCAAAACCAAAAGACTTCGCCTGTGATGCAGCAGACTCATCCATGACGATACCCAACAAAGCAGCCTGGCGCTCTGCTATCTGCTTGGCTTGTCGGAAACTACGTGGTCCTGCAAATACTGATACAGAGATCAGCAACAGGGCTGACAACAATAGGTGTAAACGAATACATTTCATAAGCAATATATCAAAAGTTTAATTGAGTTGTATCGGCCACAAATATACGACAAATATTCTACACTTGCAAGTTTTTCCTAAGAAAATTCTGCAAATTGCTATATTCCCCATGAGCGAAAACGTTTGCGATATAATAATATCCCATTTATTTGGCGATAAGAAATTAAATGCGTATTTTTGCAACATCAACTGCAACCTATATGCAGAACAAGAAATAATAGCTATTTATTAATAACTCTATTAAACCCAGATTAATTCATGAAGAAATTTTTCAGTTTCGTATTTGCATGCCTGGCAACTTTTGCGTCACAGGCAGCAGAAACCAACAACTATGACGAGCTTTACCAGAATCTTCCATTCCAGATGGAGAAGGTAACACGCCCTCAATTCCCTGCCAACGAGGTTAACCTCAAGGATTTCGGAGCTATCGGCGATGGTTCTACGCTTTGCACGGATGCTTTCAAGAAAGCGATTGATGCACTGGACCAGAAAGGCGGTGGTAAACTGATTGTTCCACAAGGTGTATGGTTTACGGGTCCTATCACGCTGAAAAGCAACATCAACCTGCATATCGAAAAAGGTGGTGTCATCCTCTTTTCTGCAGATGTCAACCTCTATCCTCTCGTAGAAACCTCTTTCGAAGGTCTTGACACCCGTCGCTGCCAGTCTCCTATCTCTGGTAGAAACTTAGAGAACGTGGCTATCACCGGTCAGGGTGCCATCGATGGAAACGGCGAATATTGGCGTCCATTGAAGAAAGCCAAAGTTACTTCTGCCCAGTGGAAAGAGATTACTTCCCGTGGCGGTGCTTTCAAGAATCCTAACTACTGGTTCCCTTCTGAGGCTGCTCTCAAAGCTGATGAAAAAGGCGCTGGCATGAACGTTCCTCTCGGCATTACAACCGAAGAAGGCTGGAATGAAGTGAAGGACTATCTCCGTCCTGTGATGGTAAGTCTCATCAGTTGCAAGAACGTTTGGCTCAACGGCGTGATCTTCCAGAACTCTCCAGCCTGGAACATCCATCCTTTGATGTGCGAGAATGTACTTATTGAGGATGTACTGGTACGCAATCCTTCTTTTGCTCAGAATGGTGATGGTCTTGATTTGGAATCATGCAAGAACGCACTGATTGTCAATTCTACTTTTGACGTAGGCGATGATGGTATCTGTATCAAGAGCGGTAAAGACCTTGACGGAAGAAAGCGTGGCATTCCATGCGAAAACGTGATTGTTGATGGTTGTACCGTATTCAAAGGACATGGCGGTTTTGTCGTAGGTAGCGAAATGAGCGGTGGTGTCAAGAACATTATGGTACGTGATTGCCAGTTCCTCGGTACTGATGTTGGTTTACGTTTCAAGAGTGCCCGTGGTCGTGGCGGTGTCGTTGAGAACATCTACATCCAGGATATGTCTATGTTTGATATCCAGACCGATGTGATCACCTTTGATCTCTATTATGGTGGAAAATCAGCTGTTGAAGTATTAAACGATGGCGACCAGAAGAAGCAGCAGGTAGTAGATATCAAGAAGGTGGATGAAACCACTCCAGCCTTCCGCAATATCGATATCAATCACGTTATCTGCCGTGGCGCACGCCGTGCTGCATATTTCAACGGTTTGCCTGAGATGCCTGTACAAAACATCAGCATCAAAGACCTGAAGGTAAACAATGCCCAGCAGGGTATCGTTATCAACCGCACCGATGGTGTGAAGTTGGAAAACATCAAGGTTTCTGCCAAGACTCATACCTTTGATGCCAAGAATTCCAAGAATGTAAGTGTCAACGGAAAGACATATAAGAAAATAGATGCCAACGGTATCACTCTTGACTTCTAATTTTCTCAAGATTATATCAATTACTTTAGATTACAGTCCTGCTTTTTCTGACATCATCTGAATCTCCTTTTTCAGATAATCATAGAAAGCAGGACTTTCTATAACCTCTATATGACCAAACAAGCCTAAAACAAATCTGGAGATACCTACATAGCTTGCCATTTCTGCTTCAAAAATCCATGATTTCTCCGTCTCTTTCACGATGAAATCGGCAGATTTTGGATATTCTTCTACGAAAACATTATATGCAAGCTGATCCAAACGAAGCTTGACCGGTAAGCGTTCATCTCCACTAAACATAAAGAGATCGGTAAACATCTGCTTATGTTTTGCTTCATTACTCCACTCCAAATCAAGCAAAATTACATCTCCCATACGCGCCACCTTAAACGTCTTGTTCATCTTCGAACTTAATTCATAGCAGCGCACATCATTATTATTGTTCATCATGAGGAAAGGCTCTACCACGCGGTCGCTCATACTTTTGCTGTGTGGTGAAGAGTAATTCATAATTTTCACAAGTCTATGACGCTTGATGGCATCATAAAGCACACTCACATGATGAGCAGCCTGTTCACGTAATTGAGGATTAGAAAGGATGTTTAAGTCATAAAAACGGTCCAGTTTTCGACGCAGACGCTGGATAATGGCATTATTATCCTCCACCTTATTTAATATAGAGAGCATCGTCAGGGCTTCCTCCTCTGTGAAATTGATGGTTTCAAAGAGATGTTTGAAGAAAGGCGATTCTCTGTCCAGACTATAAATCTTTCCATTTTTCTCCACCTTGAATCCCCAATCACGGAAACTCTCCAAATAATAATAGAGCATACGGCGGGAAATGCCTATTCTGTCACAAATGGCATCTACCTCATAACGATGATTCTCGGTAAGGAGAAGCATCAGATTCATTTCTTTTTCTAACTTATCGTGGCGCATAATCCTTGTTGATCCGTTTTTAAGGGAAAAGGTTCTGATTTCTGTTAATAGACCTTAACCCAACAACACTTTTAACATAAAAACTCAGAAAGTGAACATATATTGCACAAAAGCCCATTAATTTTGCATGCAGAATCAGAAAACAATATGTAAAACCCTTTAAAATATAAGAAAATGGAAAAGAATATCATCTTATCAGGTAATTTGGCAAAACAGTTTGCAAATGGAGAATACCATCAGTTTGAACCATCTGCCGACGTAAAGTTTCTCATTGATAGTATCAGAAACGCAGCAGGCAAGATAAAAGTACCTGTAGAATGGCTCCGCAAATATTACTCCACTGTATTGGAAAAAGAAATCAGCATGAAGCAAACTGCCCTCCTGTTAGAGACTCAATTTGCTTTCACGTTAGGAGTCATACCTGCAGACATTCATTTGGGTCTCCGTGCTTGCTTTTTAGGTTGGTTTGCCTGGTGTCTGCTGAAATGCAAGAAAGCCTTCAAAGATGCTTAATCCTTGAAATCAAGACTTAATTCACCGGAGCCCAAAAGATTATAGCTCATGCGATGATAAGGAGTCACACCATATTCCTTAATGGCTGCACGATGCTTCTTGGTAGGATATCCCTTATTGCCTTTCCAGTCATACTGCGGATATTCTTCAGCCAAAGCATCCATGTAATCATCTCGGTAAGTTTTTGCAAGGATGCTGGCTGCTGCTATCGACATATACTTTCCGTCACCTTTCACGATGGTTGTATAAGGTAAATCCTTGTAGGGTTTAAAACGATTACCATCTACAATGATTGCCTCCGGACGAACCTTCAGCTGATCCAAAGCACGATGCATCGCTAAAAAACTGGCATTTAGAATATTAATTTTATCGATTTCATCGGGTGTAACTACACCTACAGCCCAAGCAACAGCGTCCCGTTCAATCTGTTCACGGAGTGCCTTACGCTTCTTATCTGTAAGCTTCTTACTGTCATTGAGAGCTGGATTTTGATAACCAGGAGGTAGAATGACGGCAGCAGCATAGACACTGCCTGCCAGGCATCCACGACCTGCTTCATCGCAACCAGCCTCAATCTTATCCTTATAATAATGACTTTCCAGCATAAACTTCAAATTCAGTTGTTCTTGATTTAAAACATCAGTCTCTTGCTAAAACATCATAGCAACACGTTTCACACCAGCTACCAAAGCATCTACTTCTTCCTTCGTATTATACAAGGCGAAGCTTGCACGGACGGTTCCTAAAATACCATAACGATCCATCAGAGGCTGTGCACAATGATGACCAGTTCTGACAGCAATACCCAAACGGTCGAGCAATGTACCCATATCCATGTGATGAATATCTCCTACCAAGAAGCTGACAACAGCATCTTTACCTTCCTGCTCACCAAAAAGTCTGATTCCATCGATGGTTTTCATCTGTTCCATACAGTAGCGGGTCAACTCCTGCTCGTGCTTGGCGATGTTGTCCATACCGAGAGCAGAGACATAATCGATGGCTTTTGCCAAACCATGAGTAGCCACATAGTCAGGAGTTCCAGCCTCGAACTTAAAAGGCAACTTCTCAAAAGTGGTCTTCTCGAAGCTCACACTTTCAATCATTTCGCCTCCTCCTTGGTATGGAGGTAACTTATCGAGCCATTCTTCCTTACCATAAAGCACACCTATACCTGTTGGTCCATAAATCTTATGTCCGCTGAAAGCGAAGAAATCACAATCCAAGTCCTGTACATCCACAGCAAAGTGAGGAGTACTCTGGGCACCATCCACTATGACAGGTACATCATGCTCGTGAGCGATCTTGATCATCTCCTTCACCGGATTCACCGTACCTAATACATTGCTCACTTGAGCTATGCTTACAATTTTGGTGCGATCGGTGAACAAATGAGTGAATTCATCGAGGTTAATCTCACCTTTATCATTAATAGGAATAACACGGATAGCAATTCCCTTCTTAGCAGCCTGCAACTGCCAAGGCACAATATTGGAATGGTGCTCCATCGTAGAAATAATCACCTCATCTCCCTCGCTCATAAACTCATCACAGAACGAAGAAACCACAAGATTTAAACTTTCCGTAGTACCACGGGTAAAGATGATTTCCTCTATCTTAGGCGCATTGATAAACTTACGTACGGTCTCACGAGCTGCCTCATGAAGATCGGTAGCCTGCTGAGAAAGATAATGCACACCACGATGCACGTTGGCATTTACATTAAGATACTCATCGCGCATGGCATCAAGTACACACAATGGCTTCTGCGTTGTAGCCGCATTATCCAAATACACCAACGGTTTATCATATACAGTTCTCGATAAAATCGGGAAATCTTGACGTACTTTGTTTATATCATACATATTTTTAAGAAGTTAAGAAGTTAAAGGAGTTAAAGAAGTTAAGACATCAGTAATTCTGTCTTCAAGAGGAATCTCAAACAACATAACAATTGTCTTAACTCCTTTAACTTCTTAACTCCTTTAACTACATAATTATCTATTTACAGAGTTTGCAGCCCTCACACTTATTGAGTTCGCCACGGAATCTCTTCTCAACGAGATGATGCAGGCGATCGCGCAATGGCTCCAGCTCCATCTTGTCGATGACTTCATTGATAAATGCAAACTGGAGAAGTAACTTAGCCTCCTCGCGGCTCACACCACGCTGCTGCATGTAGAACAAGGCTGCATCGTTGAGCTGACCTACAGTACTTCCATGTGCACACTTCACATCGTCGGCATAGATTTCCAGCATCGGCTGGGTGAACATGCGGGCTGTCTTCGTAGCACAGAGGTTCTGGTTGGTTTCCTGAGAAGTAGTCTTCTGGGCACCATGACGAACCAATACTCTACCGGCAAAAGCACCACGTGCCTCACCATCGAGCACATACTTATAAAGTTCGTTGCTGGTACAATGACCCACCTGATGATCGATAAGCGTATTGTTATCTACCACCTGGTTCTTATCAGCAATCACACAACCATTGCAGAAACACTCGGCTCCCTCGCCCTTGAATACGAGGTCGAGGCGGTTGCGGGTGATACCGTTATGAAGGGTGATGACGTTATGGTTTACACGGCTGTTAGCCTGCTGCTCAATATAAACGTTGCTGACACGACGGTTCTTGTAATGAGTCTCCTCCAGACAATAGAGGTCGAGACTGGCATTCTCGCCAACATAAGCCTCGATTACCTGGGTAGCGAGGAAGTTCTTATCATCGGCAGCATGATCGCAGAAGAGGAACTTAGCCTCAGCACCCTGTTCCATCACGATGAGCACACGACGATTCACCATCAGGTCAACATCCGAACGGAGAATATTGATGACCTGAATGGTTCGCTCCACCTTTACGTTCTTTGGTACGTAGATAAGCAAGCCATCCTGTGCCAGGAATGTATTCAATGCGGTGATGCCATCTTCATCGGTTTTGGCAATCTTAGCGTAGTATTTCGCGATGAATTCTGGGTTTTCTGCAGCAATCTTGTTCAAAGAGTCCACGATAACACCCTCTGGCAACTCTACCTTTGGCAATGCCTTGCTATAGAAAGCATCGTTCACCACGAAGTAGAGCGAAGTACTCAGGTTAGGCACATCGCAACGGAAAGCCTCGTATGGATCTACCGGAATTTCCAGGCGATTCAAGTTCAAGCCATAGTTTGGCTCGAAGATGGCGCTCATATCTGTGTACTTATATCTTTCTACCTTGCGGGAAGGGAAGCCCAGGCGACGGAAGTCCTCGAAGGCAGCATCACGCACTGCATTGAGCACCTCAGCGCTGTTCTTCTTGATCATTCTCGAAGAAGACTGATACAAGTCTAAATATTGATTTTCTGAAAGCATAGCCATCCTCCTATTATTTCTCATCTACTTCAGCCTTGATCCAGTCGTAGCCACGAGCCTCAATCTCCTTGGCAAGTTCAGGACCGGCAGTCTTCACGATTCTACCCTTATAGAGAACGTGAACCACACTTGGCTTAATCATATCGAGCAGACGCTCATAATGAGTGATGACGATGGCAGATGTCTTGTCGGTATGCATCTTGTTTACACCATCAGCCACAATACGCATCGCATCCACGTCGAGACCAGAGTCGGTTTCATCGAGGATAGAGAGCTTTGGCTCCAGCATTGCCATCTGGAAAATCTCGTTGCGCTTCTTCTCACCACCAGAGAAGCCTTCGTTTACAGAACGGCGAGCCAACTTGCTGTCCAGTTCCACCAACTCACGCTTCTCGCGCATCAGCTTCATGAATTCGCTGGTGTTCAATGGCTCCAAGCCCTGATACTCACGCTTGGCATTGATAGCCGCACGCATGAAGTTGGTCATGGATACACCAGGAATCTCCACTGGATACTGGAAAGAGAGGAACAATCCCTCACGGGCACGATCCTCAGGCTTCATATCCAGGAGGTTCTTGCCGTTGAAGATAGCCTCGCCCTCGGTTACGGTATAGAGAGGGTTACCTGTGAGCACAGCGCTCAAGGTTGACTTACCGGAACCGTTAGGTCCCATGATAGCATGTATCTCACCATCATTAATAGTCAGGTTGATACCTTTCAATATTTCTTTGCCTGCAATAGTAGCATGCAGATTCTTTACCTCTAACATATTATTACTTAAAAAATGCGTTCAAAATATTGGAACATAACTCTTCAAAGAAAGATGGTGACTTCTCCCAGCCCCATTGCACAAACAACGAAGGAGGGTCTAGTACCCAAAATGAGCACTCACCTGGTCGTATGACCTTACCCTTCATCTGCGGAACATAACTCGATGTCTGCATAATGGACTTGGTCAATGTAGGGTCAGACTCATCAACATGACAATATCGACCACAACGAAGATACACATTTTGCTCTTGCTTGCATTTCGCAACAAAAGATGCAACGATGGAATCTTGCTGTGCCGTCAAGCCATTTTTTTGATGATTGAAAAGGTCTTGAGCCGTTAAGTTCAAGCTATCAACTAACAATAACATCAACAACATTCTTTTCATAACCACCTCTCTTTCTTATTATTCTTAGCCAACGGTGCCTTCGAGTGAAACACTCAGGAGTTTCTGTGCCTCTACGGCAAACTCCATAGGCA
>USJD01000025.1 GCA_900554835.1 uncultured Prevotella sp.
ACTATTGTTGAGTTTATCAACATAAAAAAACGGATTACTACCCACATAGACCAGCGATCCCTTGCTGTGTTCAGCCTCATCGCGATTCTGTACCGGCTTCACCCCAAAATGGTTGGCAGCCTGTATCTGCACATCCTGCTGATCGGGAAACGTATTGCCGAAATGAGGAACAGAGAAGATGCGATGCTTCACCTCCTTGCCGTCCTTATCGAAGAAAATCGAACTTCCCTTTGCAGCAGAGTCAAAAGCCTGCACAGGCGCAGCATCCACTGGGATTTCGGCATCCGGAATCTGGGCTGTATCAGACCGGGATGCACCATTTGACGGGGAAGCTTTCGCCTGCTGCGCAGCATTATCTTCCGCCACGCTCGGATTCGCCACTCTAATCAGGGCGAGAATCAGGACTACTACGACAAATCCGAGCAGAAAACGGTTTTTGCCCGACATGACACGGAGAATCCTGAAGATATTTCGTATGATTTCTTTCAATTTCATGATTTGAGTATTTTCAATTTCATTCTGATCAAGCTCCAGCTTCAGAGGATTACTTTCTTCATCTCTTATAAAAAGGATTCCAACCCAAGGTCCTCATAGGAGATAAGCCCCTGCCTCATTCCGACGAGGGAAAGAATCCCAGACCAGAAGCCAAACTTTTAGACCTGCCCAATCAAAAATGTAGTGCAAAAGTACGGTAAAAAAACGATAATGCAAAACTTTTTAAAGTCTTTTTAAACAAAACATATCAGAAATTTTGCTCATTTCAAGGAAAAATAGTAATTTTGCAGCGTATTAATATCATATAAGTTTAAACTATATTATTTTTTAGAGTTTTGATAGAGAAACATATTGTACTCGAAGACGTTGACCCAGTGATGTTCTACGGAGTGAACAACAGTCACCTGCAGATGATCAAATCACTGTACCCGAAGTTGCGTATCGTTGCACGCGACAACGTGCTTCGTGTGCTCGGCGACGAGGAGGAAATGGCGAAAGCGGAAGAAGAAATAGAGCAGATGCGCAAGCATTTGGTGAAATACAACATGCTCAACGAAGAGGATATCCTTGACATCGTGAAAGGCAAGCAGACCAAGGCTGACTCGGCTAAGGACGTGCTAGTATATAGCATCAGCGGAAAGCCCATCAAGAGCCGGAGCGCCAACCAGCAGAAGCTCATCGATGCATACGAGAAAAACGACATGGTATTTGCTGTAGGTCCTGCAGGAACAGGTAAAACCTACCTCAGCATCGCACTTGCAGTAAAAGCTCTCAAGGAAAAAACAGCCAAGAAAATCATCCTCTCGCGCCCAGCCGTAGAAGCCGGCGAAAAACTCGGTTTCCTACCGGGCGACATGAAAGACAAAATAGACCCTTATCTGCAGCCGCTCTATGACGCCTTAGAAGACATGATACCTGCCGTAAAACTGCAGGACATGATGGAAAAGCATATCATACAGATAGCTCCACTTGCCTTCATGCGCGGACGCACACTGAGCGACGCCGTAGTCATCCTCGATGAGGCGCAGAACACCACCTCCCAGCAAATCAGAATGTTCCTCACCCGTATGGGTATGAACACCAAAATGGTAATCACGGGAGACCTCACGCAGATAGACCTGCCAAGAGAACAGCGAAGCGGACTGAAAGAGGCCCTCAAAATACTCGAAGGTGTGGAAGGTATCGGAGTGGTCAACCTTGGACAGAAAGATATCGTAAGACATAAGCTCGTGACACGCATCGTAAATGCATACGACAAATACGACAAGGAAAGAGCTGAAGCCCGGGAAGCAATGAAAGCAGAAAAGACAGAAAATTCAAAATAATTTAGAATAAGGAACTGGAAGAAAGCCTACCCTGCACAAAGAGAAAGGAATAGAATTCCCTGAGCAAAAGAGAAAAGGAATAAGATTCCCTGAGCAAGAGAAAGGAAAGCCGACAGAAAGTTCGAAGTTCAAAATTCAAAGTTCAAAATAAAAATGAAAGCATTAACAAAGACAGATTTCCATTTCGATGGACAGAAGAGTGTTTACCACGGTAAAGTACGTGATGTGTATGACATTAACGACGACATCCTCGTGATGGTCGCTACCGACAGAATCTCAGCGTTCGACGTTGTGCTGCCAAAAGGCATCCCATTCAAGGGACAGGTACTCAACCAGATAGCTGCAAAGTTCCTGGATACTACGACAGACATCTGTCCTAACTGGAAGTTGGCTACACCAGACCCAATGGTTACCGTAGGTCTGAAGTGCGAAGGTTTCCGTGTTGAGATGATTATCCGCTCTATCCTCACAGGTAGTGCATGGAGAGAATACCAGAAGGGTTGCCGCGAAATCTGTGGCGTGAAACTCCCTGAGGGTATGCGCGAGAACCAGCGTTTCCCAGAACCTATCATCACTCCTACCACAAAGGCTGACGAAGGTCACGACATGAACATCTCTAAGGAAGAAATCATCGCCCAGGGCATTGTTAGTGCTGAAGACTACGCTGTGATGGAAGACTACACCCGCCGCATCTTCGCTCGCGGACAGGAAATCGCTGCCAAGCAGGGACTCATCCTCGTAGATACCAAGTATGAATTCGGAAAGCGCGACGGCAAGGTTTACCTTATCGACGAAATCCACACTCCAGACTCAAGCCGCTACTTCTATGCTGACGGCTACGAGGAGAAATTCGAAAAGGGAGAACCACAGCGCCAGCTCTCTAAGGAGTTCGTACGCCAGTGGCTCATCGAGCACAACTTCATGAACGAACCTGGACAGACCATGCCTGAAATTACCGATGAGTATGCAGAGAGCGTATCAGACCGCTACATCGAACTCTACGAGCACATTACAGGCGAGAAGTTTGACAAGGCTACCGAGGAAGGCGACATCGCTGCCCGCATCGAGAAGAACGTAAGCGAATGGCTTGCAGCAAGAAAGTAATCATTCCTGGGGAAATAATCATTCCACAAAGAAAATAGTTTTTCCCTGAAAAGAGTACTATATATATTAATGTACAAGCAAGAACAAATTAAGCCCTATGAAGGCGAAGGAGAAAAGGGCAAGCTGGTAGAAGAAATGTTCGACAACATCGCTCCTACCTACGACACCCTCAATCATCGCCTCTCATGGGACATCGATAAGGGGTGGCGCCGCAAAGCCATCGGACTGCTGCAGCGCCACCACCCTGAAAAGATGCTCGACATCGCTACCGGCACGGGCGACTTCGCTATCCTGGCGGCAAAAATGCTGCATCCCAAACAGCTCATCGGAGCAGACATCTCCGAGGGTATGATGGAAATCGGAAGGCAGAAAGTGGAAAAGGAAAATCTGCAAGACATCATCAGCTTCAAGAAAGAAGACTGCCTGCACCTCTCCTTCCCTGATGAAACCTTCGATGCAGTGACGGCAGCATTCGGCATACGAAATTTTCAGAACCTCGATCAGGGGCTCAAGGAAATGTGTCGAGTACTGAAGAAGGGCGGACATCTGAGCATCGTAGAACTCACACATCCCGTGAGATTCCCTATGAAGCAGCTCTTCCGCATCTATTCCCACACGGTATTGCCGATATACGGTAAGCTGATCTCTAAAGACCAGAGTGCCTATAGCTATCTGACGGCCACCATCGAAGCCTTTCCTCAGGGAGAAACAATGATGGAAGTGCTGAAGAAAGCGGGATTTGAGAAAGCTGAATTCAAGCGACTCACCTTCGGCATCTGCACGATGTATTTCGCAACAAAATAAAAACAAAAAAATAATCAGTATGGACAAGTATGGACTCATAGGTTACCCTCTGGGACATTCATTCTCAAAGAATTACTTCAACGAGAAATTCGAGAACGAGGGCATCAATGCTACCTACATCAATTTCGAAATTCCAACCATCGAAGACCTGGCAGAAGTGCTCGACTCCAATCCGGAATTGAAAGGATTCAATGTGACCATCCCTTACAAGGAAAAGGTTATCAGCTATCTGGACTACGTAAGTCCCGAGGCTAATGCTATCGGTGCTGTCAACGTGGTAAGAGTTACCCACAAAGGCGATGAAACGGTGCTCAGAGGCTACAATAGTGATGTGATAGGCTTCACCCAGAGCATCGAACCGTTTATCGAGTCTTTCCACAAGAAAGCCCTGATTCTCGGTACAGGTGGCGCTTCAAAAGCCATCAGCTATGGACTGAAGTCGCTCGGACTGGAAACCGTCTTCGTGAGCCGATACGAGCGTCCTGGCACTCTGCAGTATGACAAGATTACGCCTGAAATCATCAAGGAATACAACGTGATCATCAACTGCACTCCTGTGGGCATGTACCCCCACGTAGATGAGTGTCCACCACTGCCTTACGAGGCCATGGACAGCCATACCTTATTATATGATCTGATTTACAATCCCGACGAAACCCTCTTCATGAAGAAGGGCAAAGAGCAGGGAGCCACCGTAAAGAACGGACTGGAAATGCTGCTCCTGCAAGCCTTCGCATCCTGGGATTTCTGGGAAGGAAAAGAGCAACTGTAGAAGAGATTTTTCTGAAGAAAGAATCTCTAACAGATGAGAAGACTTTCAGATGAAGGGATTTTTCAGATTATATATCATATATAATAATGTAAAGGAGAAAAGACTTTAAATAAAAACGATAAAAAATAGAAAAATGAGCAACAATCGCTATATGATGCGCGGAGTGAGCGCAGCTAAAGAAGACGTACATAACGCCATTAAGAACATCGATAAGGGTATTTTTCCACAGGCTTTCTGCAAGATTATACCTGATATTCTGGGCGGTGACCCTGAGTACTGCAACATCATGCATGCCGATGGTGCAGGTACAAAATCAAGCCTGGCATACATGTACTGGAAAGAAACTGGTGACCTCTCTGTATGGAAAGGTATCGCACAGGATGCTGTCGTAATGAATACTGACGACTTGCTTTGCGTGGGTGCTGTAGATAACATCCTCGTTTCATCTACTATCGGAAGAAACAAGATGCTCGTTCCTGGAGACGTCATCTCTGCCATCATCAACGGTACTGATGAACTCCTCCACGAAATGAGAGAAATGGGCATCGGCATCTACCCTACTGGTGGCGAAACTGCTGACGTAGGCGACCTCGTACGCACCATCATCGTGGATTCTACTGTTACCTGCCGCATGAAGCGCAGCGATGTCATCGACAATGCCAACATCCGTCCGGGCGACGTTATCGTAGGTCTTTCCTCTACTGGTCAGGCCACATACGAGAAGAAGTACAACGGCGGTATGGGCAGCAACGGACTCACCTCTGCCCGCCACGATGTTTTCGCTAAGTATCTCGCAGAGAAATACCCAGAAAGCTTCGACCACGCAGTACCAAGCGAACTGGTTTACAGCGGAAAATACAAATTGACCGATGAGGTGGAAGGTGCTCCTGTAAATGCAGGCGAGCTTGTGCTCTCTCCTACCCGCACATACGCACCAGTCATCAAAAAATTGCTCGACGAACTGCGCCCAGAAATCCACGGTATGGTACACTGCACAGGCGGTGCACAGACCAAGGTGCTCCACTTCGTAGGCGAAGACTGTAAGGTAGTGAAGGACAACATGTTCCCTGTTCCACCACTCTTCAAGGCTATCCACGACTGTTCTGGCACCGACTGGAAGGAGATGTATCAGGTATTCAACATGGGCCATCGCATGGAAATCTACGTTCGTCCAGAGATTGCAGAAAAGGTCATCGCTATCAGCAAGAGCTTCAACATCGATGCACAGATCGTAGGTCACATCGAGGAAGGCAAGCGCAGCCTCACCATCAAGAGCGAATTTGGAACATTCGAATACTAAAAACAATGTTAGTGTCAACTCAACATTCAACACTCAACATTCAACATTATAATCAATGGATAATAACAATATATTACAGAAACTGGAAGGCTTAGAGAGCCGATACGAGGAAGTTAGCACCCTCATCACCGACCCGGATGTCATCGCAGACCAGAGCAGATACGTAAAGTTGACCAAGGAATGGAAAGACCTCGGCGACATCATGGATGCTCGTAAGCGATACATCAACTGCCTCAACTCCATCAAAGAAGCCAAGGACATTCTCGCCAACGAGAGTGACCCGGAAATGAAAGAAATGGCACGAGAGGAGTTGAACGAAAACGAAGCTCTGCAGCCTAAACTCGAAGAGGAAATCAAGATAGCACTTGTACCAAAGGATCCAGAAGATGCCAAGAACGTACAGATGGAAATCCGTGGTGGTGCAGGTGGCGACGAGGCTGCTCTCTTCGCAGGAGACCTCTTCAGTATGTACAAGAAATACTGCGAGTCTAAGGGATGGACCGTGAGCGTGACTTCTGTCTCTGAGGGCGCCGTGGGTGGATATAAAGAAATCGACTTCGCTGTGAGCGGAACAGATGTTTACGGTACGCTGAAATATGAATCTGGCGTTCACCGCGTTCAGCGCGTGCCTGCTACCGAGACTCAAGGACGTATGCACACATCAGCAGCCACAGTAGCCGTTCTGCCAGAAGCAGACAAATTTGAGGTAAACATCAACGAGGGCGACATCAAATGGGATACTTTCCGAAGTTCAGGCGCCGGCGGTCAGAACGTCAACAAGGTGGAATCTGGTGTCCGCCTTCGCTATCCTTGGAAAAACCCAAATACAGGCGAGGTAGAGGAAATCCTCATCGAATGTACAGAGACCCGCGACCAGCCTAAGAACAAGGAGCGCGCCTTGAGCCGACTCTATACATTCATCCACGACCGAGAGCATCAGAAGTATGTTGATGATATCGCAAACCGCCGCAAGAGCCTCGTATCTACGGGCGACCGCAGTGCGAAAATCCGCACATACAACTTCCCACAGGGACGCGTAACCGACCACCGTATCGGATACACTACTCACGATCTGAATGGATTCCTCGGTGGAAACATCCAGGACATAATCGATGCGCTGACCGTGGCAGAAAACGCAGAAAAACTGAAAGAAACAGAATTATAAACCCTTATTCATCGTTCCGATAATCGGAGCGATGAATCATCGTAAATACCATATTATGAACAGAAAAGAACTTGTAGAGCAGATTTTCGCCAAGAAGAGTTTCTTGTGCGTAGGTCTTGACACAGATATCAATAAGTTGCCAAAGTGCATCACAGAGAGTGAAGAAATCCAGGGTGCAGAATCACAGATGATATTCAAATTCAATAAGGCTATCATCGATGCAACAGCCCCATATTGCGTGGCTTACAAGCCAAACCTGGCTTTCTACGAGAGCCGTGGCATCGATGGTATGATTGCCTTCGAGAACACCATCAAGTATCTCAACATTCACTATCCACACCACTTCATCATCGCAGATGCAAAGCGTGGCGATATCGGCAACACATCAAAGATGTATGCCCAAACTTTCTTCGAGGAGTACGATCTCGATTCAGTAACCGTAGCTCCTTACATGGGCGAGGATTCAGTAAAGCCATTCCTCGAGTATGAGGGAAAATGGGTGATTCTGTTGGCTCTTACCAGCAACAAGGGTAGCCACGACTTCCAGCTCACAGAGGATAAGGAAGGTGAAAGACTTTTCGAGAAAGTACTGAAAAAGAGTCAGGAATGGGGTAACGATGAGAACATGATGTATGTAGTAGGTGCTACACAGGGCAAGATGTTCGAGGACATCCGCAAAGTAGCTCCTAACCACTTCCTCCTTGTTCCAGGCGTAGGTGCCCAGGGTGGCAGCCTCCAGGAGGTTTGCAAGTATGGCATCATCAAGGACTGCGGTCTGCTCGTCAACTCTTCTCGCGGCATCATCTATGCCAGCAACGGTGATGACTTCGCCGAAGTAGCTGGTCAGAAGGCGAAGGAACTCCAGGAGCAAATGGCTGTAGAATTGGCTAAACTCTAAAAGAGTAAGACCAGACTCTATAGAAAGATTAAAAAGTATCTTTTAGGCGCAATGTTTCATCAAGAATGAGGCTTTGCGCCTAAAAAATAGTGGTTTGTTTGGAAAAAAAGCGAAATATTATAAGATAATTACAAGAATTCGAAACTTTTTTACTATATTTGCACCAAATAAAAAGCAAAGCAAACCAGCCGGCTGGTTAAAGCTGGCTAAAATCAAAAAGAATAGATAAATATGGAATTTACCGCTCAGCAAATTGCCCAGCTTGTTCAGGGCAAGGTAGAAGGTGATGAGAACGCAACCGTGAACACCTTCGCCAAAATCGAAGAAGGTAAGGAAGGCGCAATCTCGTTCCTTTCTAACCCGAAATATACCCACTACGTGTACGACACAAAGTCAAGCATCGTCCTCATCGACGAAAGCGTGGAACTGGAAAAGCCTGTCAGCGCTACGCTGATCCGCGTGAAGAATGCATACGAATGTGTAGCTAAACTGCTCCAGATGTATGATTCTATGAAGCCTAAGAAAACAGGCATCGACCCATTGGCTTTTGTTTCTCCAAAAGCCAAGGTGGCTGAAGGTGTTTACGTAGGTGCTTTTGCTTACATCAGCGATGGCGCAGAAGTGGGTGAAGGTAGCCAGATTTATCCTCACGCATATATCGGTGAGGGAGTGAAAGTGGGCAAGAATGCGCTCATCTACCCTAACGTAACCGTGTATCACGGATGCAAATTGGGCGACAATGTGACCCTCCATGCAGGTAGCGTAGTTGGTTCTGATGGCTTCGGATTCGCTCCAGGTCCTGAAGGCTACGATAAAATACCACAGATTGGTATCGTTACCATCGAGGACAATGTAGAAATCGGTGCAAATACCTGTATCGACCGTTCTACAATGGGTTCTACCTACGTTCGTAAGGGCGTGAAACTCGATAATCTTGTACAGATTGCCCACAATACTGATATTGGTGCAAATACCGTGATGTCTTCACAGGTTGGTATTGCAGGCAGTACCAAGGTTGGTCAGTGGTGTATGTTTGGCGGTCAGGTAGGAATTGCAGGTCACATCACCATCGGCGACAAGGTATTCCTCGGAGCTCAGAGCGGTGTGCCAGGCAGTCTCAAAAGCGGTCAGCAGCTCATCGGCACTCCTCCAATGGAGCAGCGTGCTTACTTCAAGTCTCAGGCCATCTTCCGTCGCTTGCCGGACATGTATAAGGAACTGAACGACCTGAAGAAGCAAATCGAAGAATTAAAGAAGAAGTAATTTTTCAATATTAAATGTAAAGTGTAAAATGTTAATGAGCGAATGCCCCCAACAAGTTAACACTTAACATTTAACAATAAACAATAAAATAAATCGTTATGTCAAAACAGAAGACACTGAAAGGTAGTTTCTCTCTCTGCGGAAAGGGATTGCACACAGGCTTGAGCCTCACCGTGACTTTCAATCCTGCACCAGAGAACACCGGTTATAAGATACAGCGCATCGACCTCGAAGGTCAACCAATTATTCAGGCTGTGGCAGAGAACGTAGTTGAAACCCAGCGTGGTACAGTACTCGGCAAAGGCGATATCCGTGTGAGCACTATAGAACACGGAATGTCAGCTCTTTATGCACTCGGTATTGACAACTGTCTGATTCAGGTAAATGGTCCTGAGTTCCCTATTCTCGATGGCTCTGCTGCACTGTATGTAGAGAAAATCCAGAGTGTTGGAATCCAGGAACAGAATGCAGAAAAAGATTTCTACATCATCCGTCACAAAATAGAAGTGAAAGATGATAATGGTTCCGTCATCACCATCCTGCCAGACGAAGATTTCAGTATCACTGCCATGTGTTCCTTCGAAAGCAAATTCATCAACAGCCAGTTTGCTACACTCGACAGAATGGAGAAATACGTTGAAGAGATTTCTTCTGCACGCACATTCGTTTTCGTACGAGACATCATGCCATTGCTCCAGGCCAACCTTATCAAGGGTGGAGACCTCGACAATGCCATCGTTATCTACGAACGTCAGGTAGAACAGGAACAGCTCGACCAGCTTGCCGATCATCTTGGAGTGGCTCGTATGGATGCTACCAAACTTGGCTATATCCAGCACAAACCATTACAGTGGGAGAACGAGTGTACACGCCATAAACTGCTCGACATCATCGGTGACATGGCGCTCATCGGTAAACCTATCAAGGGACGCATTATCGCTACCCGCCCAGGTCACACAGTCAACAACAAGTTTGCCCGACTGATGCGCAAGGAAATCCGCAAGCATGAAATTCAGGCTCCTATCTACGATCCAAACGAGGAACCTATCATGGACAATATCCGCATCCGCCAGCTTTTGCCTCACCGCTACCCTATGCAGCTCGTGGACAAGGTGATTGCTATGGGCCCTACCAGCATTGTGGGTGTGAAAAACGTAACTGCCAACGAACCATTTTTCACTGGTCACTTCCCTGAAGAACCAGTAATGCCAGGTGTACTCCAGGTAGAAGCAATGGCACAGTGTGGCGGCTTACTCGTACTCAACCAGTTGGAAGAACCAGAGCGCTGGAGTACTTACTTCATGAAACTCGATGACGTGAAGTTCCGCAAAAAGGTAGTTCCAGGCGATACACTGCTCTTCCGAGTAGAGTTGTTGGCTCCAGTACGTCATGGCATCAGCAGCATGAAAGGTTACATGTTCGTAGGCGATCAGGTTGTAGCAGAAGCAACATTCACCGCTCAGATTGTAAAAAATAAATAATAACGAGAATTAGATATGAATCAAATTAGTCCTTTAGCGTTTGTTCATCCAGAGGCAAAACTCGGTGACAACAATATCATCGGTCCTTTTTGTTATATCGACAAAAACACCGTGCTAGGAGATAATAATGTACTTCAAAATAGTGTAACAATACATGTAGGTGCACGCATCGGCAATGGTAATGAATTTTTCCCAGGTGCCAGCATCTCTACCAAGCCACAGGATCTCAAATTCCGTGGCGAGGAAACCATCTGCGAGGTGGGCAACAACAATAGTATCCGTGAGAACGTAACCATCTCTCGTGGCACTGCCTCTAAGGGCAAAACTGTTGTGGGCAGCAACAACCTCCTGATGGAATGTGTACACGTGGCTCACGACTGTGAGTTGGGCAGTGGCTGCATCATCGGTAATGCAACAAAATTTGCAGGCGAAGTAGTAATTGACGACAATGCTATCGTAAGTGCCAACGTACTCGTTCACCAGTTCTGCCACATCGCAGGCTATGTGATGATTCAGGGTGGATGCCGCTTCTCTCAGGATATTCCTCCTTATATTATTGCAGGAAAGGAACCTACAAAGTATTGTGGTTTGAATCTCGTAGGTCTCCGTCGTCGCGGTTTCAGCAACGAGCTCATTCAGAATATCCATGAGGCTTATCGTCTCCTCTACTCTAAGGGTGTGCTGAAAGAAGGTATTCAGGAAATCAAGAACAACCTTGATGTTACTCCTGAAATTCAATACATCATCGACTTCGTAGAGACATCAAAACGAGGAATTATCAGATAATTTTCTGAAAGGATATAGAAAAATTTCCCACGAAGGAAAGAGAAATCTTTCTGAAAGGAAAGAATAATTTCCCATGAAGAAAAGAGAAGACTTTCTGAAAGGATTTTTTTCAAGAAGGAAAGAATTTCTGAATATGGAGAGAGTTTTCTTTAAGAAAAAAGTTTTTGAAAAGAAAGTAATTCTGAATATAAAATGTAAAATAGAGGGAGTGTTTTCAGTTTTAAATTCTGGCGACAAAAAGACAGAAGACTCAAATGAACCTGAAGATTTCAAGAATCTAAAGGCCAAATGAATCAGAAAATGTCAAGAATCAGAAGATTCGAATGAGTCAAATGATGTCGAAGAATCAGAAGGTTCAGAAGAAAAACTGAAAGCACTCCTTTTCCCAAAAGGGAATGATTATCTTAAACTTTAAAAGCAATAAAATGAAGACCCTCATTGTTGTTCTCGGCCCAACTGGTGTAGGAAAAACAGAGCTCTGCCTATCCATAGCAGAACATTTGCAAACCCCTATCATCAATGCCGATTCCCGTCAGATTTTCAAAGAACTACCGATAGGAACTGCCGCTCCCACCGAAGAACAGCAAAAGCGAATACGCCACTACTTTGTAGGAAATCACAATATAGAAGATTATTACAGCGCTGCCATGTATGAAGCTGATGTAATGAATCTCCTACAGAACGACATATTCAAAAGCCATGATACTGCACTTCTCACGGGCGGTAGCATGATGTATATTGATGCCGTTTGCAAGGGAATTGATGATATTCCTACAGTAAGAGACGATATCCGCCAATGGATGAAGGAAAGACTGGAAAAGGAAGGTTTGGAAAAATTGGTGGAAGAACTGCAAAAGATGGATCCAGAACACTATAATATCGTAGATAAGAAAAACCCACGCAGAGTAGTTCATGCACTTGAAATTTGCCATCAAACTGGCAAGACATACACTTCCTTCCGTACTGCAGAGAAGAAAGAAAGACCATTCCGCATCATCAAAATAGGACTCAACCGGGATAGAGCAGAACTCTATGAGCGAATCAACCAGAGAGTACTCCTGATGATGGAAGAAGGACTTGAACAGGAAGCAAGAAACGTATATTCTCAAAAAGGACTGACAGCCCTCAGAACCGTAGGATATAAAGAAATGTTTGCCTACTTCGATGGGGAAATAGACCTGCAAGAAGCCATCCGGCAAATCCAGTCGCATAGTAGAGAATACATGCGAAAGCAGCTGACATGGTTTAAAAGAGATGAAGAAATCACCTGGTTTCACCCCGACAACAGTAAAGAAATCATAAATTATATTGATACCTGCTTGCAAAAGAAATAATTTTGCTATTTTTGCACGTAAAAACGGTTAGAAAAGGAAAAGAAAGATTCAAAAAGCTTTCTAAAGACTTCTGAAAAGCCAGATCAAATCGATTCTAAGGTCAATAAGAACTTCTGAATAGACAGGCACAAGTCGATTCTCAGTCAATAAAGACTTCTGAAAAGACAAGTAAAGTCGATTCTCAGTTCAATAAGGACTTCAGAAAGTCAGAAAGCTTCTGAAAACTTCCTTCAATAGCCCTCAACAATAAAAAATATGAAAAAACTCAAGACTTTTTTTGCCTGGTTATGGCACAAGTTCTGTGGCTTCTGGCCTTGGTATAGAAATCTGTATCGAGGCAAAGCATGGTACACAAAAACCGCCATTGGACTGGTGAGTTGCATCATCGCCTTCATTCTGTATCTTGGCGCAGTAGATATCAACTTCCTATGGCTCTTCGGAAAATCACCAGGCTATTTTTCTGGTATTATGAATCCTCAAACAAGCGAGGCTTCTGAAATTTATAGTGCCGACGGCAAACTCATCGGTAAATACTTTAATGAGAATCGTACGCCTGTGACTTACGAGGAAGTCAACCCAGATTTCTTCAAAGCCCTTGTAGATACAGAGGATGAGCGCTTCTACAAGCACTTGGGTATAGACCCTATCGGCTTATTTGGTGCGGCAAAAGATGCACTCTTGCACCATGATGCTCGTGGAGCTTCTACCATCACACAACAGTTGGCTAAAAACATGTTCCGAGTTCGCTCACAATACTCTACAGGATTGTTGGGCAAGATCCCTGTTCTCCGCATCCTCATCATCAAGAGCAAGGAATGGATCATCGCAGCTAAACTCGAAACCGTATATAGCAAAAAGGAAATCATCACCATGTATGCTAATACTGTGGATTTCGGTTCCAATTCATACGGTATCAAGACTGCTGCCAAGACCTATTTCAATACCTCTCCGACAGAAATGACTACTGATCAGGCTGCAGTGTTAGTGGGTATGCTGAAAGCCACTACCTACTACAACCCTCGTTCTAATCCGGAAAACAGTCTCGCCCGCAGAAATGTCGTATTATATAATATGGTAAGACACGGAGACCTGTCGGAGGAAAAATATAACGAACTGAAGGAATTGCCTATCAAACTGGACTTTAAGGTTGAAGAAAACTACGACGGACAGGCTAAATACTTCCGTGAAGCCGTGGCCAACTACCTCAAAGGATGGTGCGAAGAAGAAGGATACGACCTCTATTCCAGCGGTCTGAAAATATACACCACCATCGATACCCGTATGCAGAAATATGCTGAAGAAGCTGCCATAAAACAGATGAAGCAAGTTCAGCAGAACTTCAACAGCCACTGGAGCATCAACCGAGGTAAGGCTGGAGAGGGAAAATGGTTGGGACAGAATCCTTGGCAGGACGAAAACCACAAGGAAATACCAAATTTCATCCAGGGCATCGCAGAGCGTCAGACATTCTATAAGAATCTGATGGCAAAATTCCCTAACAATCCAGATTCCGTCAACTATTATTATAAGGAATGGGTTCACCCTGTCAAGGTATTTGACTATGAAAAGGGAACAGTCACCAAGATGATGACTTCAGAAGATTCCATCAAGTACATGACTACATTCATGCACTGTGCTTTTGTGGCAATGGAGCCTCAGACAGGTGCAGTGAAAGCATGGGTAGGAGACATCGATTTCGATGCATGGAAATATGATAAGGTTACGGCAGAACGCCAACCGGGTTCTACCTTCAAGCTCTTCGTCTATACAGAGGCGATGAATCAGGGATTGACACCTTGCGACAAGCGTCGTGATGAATACATCTCCATGGACGTATATGACAAGAAGAAACATGAAATGGTGAAATGGACTCCATCCAATGCCAATGGTTCTTTCTCTGGTGATTCCATCCCATTAAAGGGTGCATTTGCCAAGAGTATCAACTCTGTAGCCGTAAGACTTGGACAGGAAATGGGCATCAAGCGCATCATAGAAACAGCTCAGAAGATGGGTATCAACAGTCCTTTGGAGGACGAACCATCATTGGCTCTCGGTTCAAGTGATGTCAATCTGCTGGAATTGGCATGTGCCTATAGCACCATCTCAAATAACGGTATGCACCACGATCCTGTACTCGTCACCCGTATCGTTGACAGAGACGGTAAGGAAGTATATACCGGTCCTTCGACTGCCGAACAGGTGATTCCATACAAGAGCGCCTTCCTGATGCAGCAGCTTCTCAGAGGAGGTATGCTGGAGCCAGGCGGAACTTCACAAAGCTTGTGGGGATATGTAGGCGACTATAAGGATACAGAATTTGGAGGAAAGACAGGTACTTCAAACAACCATTCAGACGCATGGTTTATGTGTGTAAGTCCAAAGTTAGTCTGCGGTGCCTGGGTAGGCGGCGAATACCGTTGCATCCACTTCCGCACAGGAGCTTTAGGACAAGGTTCACGCACGGCATTACCTATCTGCGGTTACTTCCTGCAATCCTTACTCAAAGATCCTGCCTTCAAGGAATATAGGGCAAAATTTGACAAGCCGAAGGATGGCGACATCACCAAGGATATGTACATGTGCGCAAGTTATGCACCGAAAGTCAAAGTGGATACCACAAGGATAGACAGTGCTGCCATGAACGAGGAAATCATTCTCGATGAAAACGGCAACCCGGTTGTCCGCGAGATTCCAAACTCTGAGGAGAAAGCAAATGGTGAAAAGAAGCAGGAAGAGAATGGCGAAAAGAAAGAAAAGAAAGAAAAGAAAAAAGCCAAACCTGCAGAGCAAGTCATCAATTTCGACGATTTATAAAACAGACAAAAGACAAGGCTTGGAAAGATAAAACTTGAAAAGAAAAACTTTCAAAAAGGCTTTCGAAAGATAAGTTTGAAAAAGGTAAACTTGCCAAAAGCCAAGACTTTAAAAGATAGATTACAAAACAATAGGACAATCGGTGGTTTCCGTCATATAACTGAAACCGCCGATTCTCTTTTTAAGAATAACCGATATGGCTGAGAATATAGATTTACAGAACGAAGAATTGCAAAATGCTTTGCAGATCATACAATATACGCACCGCTCCCTTTTCCTTACCGGAAAGGCAGGAACGGGTAAATCTACATTCCTACGCTATATCGCTGCAAACACGAAGAAAAAGCACGTGGTGCTGGCACCTACGGGTATTGCTGCCATTAATGCAGGAGGCTCTACCCTACATAGCTTTTTCAAACTTCCCTTCTATCCCCTCCTTCCTAACGACAGTAAATATAGTGTCCGCAACCTGAGAAACACCATGAAATACAACTCAGAGAAAATCAAACTTCTCAGAGAAGTAGAACTCATCATTATCGATGAGATCAGTATGGTAAGAGCAGACATTATAGACTTCATAGACAAGATCCTAAGGGTTTACAACCGCAATATGCGCGAACCTTTCGGAGGAAAACAGTTGCTTTTGGTGGGCGATATATACCAGTTGGAACCAGTAGTGAGGGAAGACGACAAGAAACTGCTCAACCCTTTTTATTCCAGCAACTTTTTCTTTGATGCCAAAGTTTTCTACCAGTTCCAGTTGGTCAGCATCGAACTGAAAAAGGTGTACCGGCAGAGCGATCCTGTATTCATCAACATACTCGATCATATCCGTACCAGTCAGGTGGCAAACAGCGACCTCATGAAACTCAACGAGCGTGTGGGAGCCACTCTGGATGAAGGAGACTCACGACTGGCAATCACCTTATCCACCCGACGAGACACGGTAGATTTCATCAATGAAAACAAGTTGAAAGAACTCCCAGGAGCCCCTACGCTCTTCAGGGGAACCATCGAAGGCGAATTTCCAGAAAGTAGTCTTCTTACCCCTATGGAGCTCTATCTGAAAACTGGCGCCCAGGTTATTTTCATCAAGAATGATATCGACCACCAATGGGTAAACGGAACGTTGGGAACCATCATCGGATTTGACGACGACGAAAACAGTCGAATCTATGTAAGAACAGAAAACGGGGAAGATGTGATGGTGGAACCGGCAGCCTGGAGCAATATGCGCTATCATTTCAATGAGACAGAGAAAAAGATAGAAGAAGAGGAAATCGGAAGATATACCCAATATCCACTCAGATTGGCGTGGGCCATCACCGTTCACAAAAGTCAGGGCCTCACTTTCAAACAGGTAAAGATTGACTTCACAGGAGGCGTATTTGCAGGTGGACAGACTTACGTAGCACTTTCCAGATGTACCAGTTTGGAAGGAATCAGCCTTCAGGAACCTATCCGCCACAATGAAGTATTCGTAAGAAATGAAGTCAAACAGTTTGCGCGCCAATACAACGACCACAACATCATCAACAATGCCTTGCAGCAAAGCAAGGCCGACAAGCAATATCACGATGCGGCTAAAGCCTTCGACAAAGGAGATATGCAGGGAGCGCTTGATAATTTCTATCTTGCCATCCATAGTCGCTATGATATAGAAAAGCCGCTTGCCAAAAGGTTCATCCGGAGGAAACTGGACATTGTGAACCGTCTGAAAGATGAAAATACCCAACTGAAAGAAATCATCAGACAAAAAGAAGAAGAAAGAAACAAGTTGGAAAATTATCTCAAGAAACTGGCTACAGAATTTGTGATTCTTGGAAAAGAATGTGAGAAAGAGAATATGAAAGGGGCAGCCATCAATAATTACAAAAAAGCCCTTGAACTCTATCCGACACATCCAGAAGCCCAGAAGCGGTTGAAGAAATTAAACAAAAAAAATGATTCTAAAGAATAAACCTTGAAAAATGAAAAGAAGAAGACTGAAGACAAAAAGAATAGCAGCACTCCTGCTCATCCTGCTCGCCATCATCACTTTCTGCCTGAGAGGATGCGTCAACAAGTGTACAAGTACAGAAACGGAGAAAAAGGATTCTGTGACAAGCATACATCTGAACAAGGTATTAAACAATAAGATGTCAGACGGAAAGGAATACAAGGAGTTTGACTCTCTTGTGGCACGCTATCTGAAAAGATGGGAAATCAATGGAGCACAGCTCGTCATTTCCCGCAACGATTCCCTCCTCTATGCCCGCGGATTTGGTTATGCGGATAAAGAAAAAGGTATCCTGATGGAACCCAATATGGTAATGAGATTCGCCTCAGTTTCTAAACTCATCACTGCCGCAGGCATCATGAAACTTGTGGAGATGAAGAAAGTCAGGATGAGCGACAAAGTATTTGGTCCGAAAGGTATTCTCAATGATACGACCTACAACAACAGCATCAAGGACGACAGATACTACGATATAACCGTAGAACAGTTGCTCAGACACAATGCAGGTTTTACCAACGGAGCAGGCGACCCGATGTTCTCTACAAGATACATTATCATGCAAAATCACCTCACTACTCCACCCGACCACAAGACACTGCTGAAGATTCTGCTGAAAAGACGTCTCGGCTATACTCCAGGTGAAGGAAGATGCTACTCCAATTTGGGCTATATGATCCTGTCAGAAATCATCGCCAAAAAATCAGGAATGAAATATGCAGATTTCATGCAGAAATACGTATTGCATCCGGCAGGCTGCTATGATATGCACATTGCAGGCACCTACTACGAAGATCGTCGCCCTAACGAGGTGAAATATTACATGCATCAGGGTTCTGAAAATGTATATGAATACAACAATAGCGGCAGAATGGTACCTCGCTGTTATGGAGAGAACGATGTTCCAAGACTCGAAGGAGCGGGAGCCTGGTGCGGTTCGGCAGCAGAATTGTCAAGACTCATCGCCTGCATCGACGGAATGCCACATATCAAGGACATTCTCAGTAAGAAGAGCGTAGAATTCATGACCCGCGAACAGCCTGACCATAATTTCTCTATCGGTTGGAATTTCACTGCCAAGGGAAGACCTTGGATTAGAACAGGTTCGCTTTCTGGAACATCCGCTCTCATCCTGAAATATCCTGATGGACAATGCTGGATTCTGATCACCAACACCTCCACCTGGAAGGGACATGGTTTCTCCAATGACTCTATGGCATTCTTCGAAAAACTGAGACAGAAATACATGGCAGATATGCCGAAAAAAGACCTGTTTACGCATTTGAAGAAATGATAGAATAAAAGCCTCTTATCAAAGGTTCAAATATTTAAAAAGTCTCAATATAAAACTTTTAAAAGTAAGAGTCCACAAAAAAGTCATTTGTTAGCCCCATACAAGAGGACTAGCAAATGACTTTTTCTTTTTGTTATACTATATTTTTTTTTGACGTACTAAGGACAATCCAAGCAGTTATTCCTTTCTTTTCCAGATATTCCCTACCTTCCTGCGAATCGCCACAATATTGAGGAGCGAAACTATCAGGAACAATACCGCTCCCAATCCTATGGCAGGCAGCATGCTGCCATCTTCCACATCAGGATACAAGGCCTCAATGAAATCCATGTAATAGTTGCGGATAAAGAAAAGAGCCACCCAGGCAATCACCAGCACAGCCACATTCAGCCCCATGGTCAATATCTGATAAGGTCTTGAAACCTGCGCTGGACTATAGCCGATAAGCAGCAGATTCTCCAACTTGGATGAGTTTTTCTGAACCAGCAGATAGATACTCAGCATGAGAATATAGAAGCTCAAAGCAGAAATCACCAGACCGATGACCATCACCATCATGACAATCATACGGAGGAAATAAGTCGTCTTCTCAGCATCCAACTTATCCGTTTCTACCTCATAACCATGATTATCGAGATATTGACTGATATTCTCATCCGCAGGATTTCCCACCTCCACAATCAAGCGGGTAGGATCACTATGATTTTCAGGGGCAAATTCCTGATTACTCCAGTCCATAAACGCCTGAGGAACAAGGATTGTATTCAGACGGGAAGAGAAACCGATCACCTTACCCTTAAACTGTTCCTTCTTACCTCCAGCCTGGATGAAAATCTGAAAATCAATCATGCCCATCAGTCCATCACTGATTTTAGGAAGAGAATGACTCTGGGCAAAACCGAAATTGTACATATTAATATAGGTACGAGGCAGAATAATCGGAACCTCATGTGCCCCAGGCTCATACTTCCAGTCTTTCAGCGGAACATCCACAAAGCCATCCGGAACACTCTCGAAGAACAGTTCCGAGTTGAGCACATTCACGCCGTTCACGCCCATAGAAGCATCCACCTTGTATTCAGTAGAAGTAAATTTACCGATTTTCTTCACAAACTTCTGCGATGAAATCTCATCAATCTCACTACCCGCAAAACTATTAGTCCTACCACTGATTGTATTCCCCATACCGATTTTCTTACTCATGATAAGATAATCAGCCTTCATAAAACTATCCTGCTGGGTGAACACAGGCAAGACATCCTGATAAAACTGAAAGCCAAAAAGGACAATCAGCATACCAAATAGATTGGCAAAAGCAAAACCAGCAAACTGCGAGATACTGATATGTTGCCTAAGTAATTTCCAAACCAAATTCATAACACCAAAACTAAACTATAATCTTACAATCTTTTCATAGACAAGATCCATGTGCTTACCGATACTGGTGACGATGACCCCAGCGCCCTGTCTCCCCGCTTCTTCCATCATGATGTCTCCCATGATGCGAGAGTTGGTATCATCCAGGTGACTGATAGGCTCGTCGGCCAAGATAAAATCGAAAGGCTGGCAGAGGGCACGGATCATAGCCACACGCTGCTGCTGACCGAAGGACATACGCCCTATCTTGGCATCCACCTTATCTGCGATGCCCAATCTGTCAAACCATTCCAGAATGGTATCTTTCTTCTGAAACCCTGTGATTTTGTTCTTGATTTCGACATTCTCCATCGCCGTGAGTTCTGGGAAAAGACGAAGTTCCTGAAAGAGATGACTGATATGGCGCTTTCTCACCTCCACCCAATCTTTCACCTGATAATGAGCGGTCACATCCTTGTCAAACAACACGCTTCCGCTATAGTCGTGACGATAACCCAAAACATAACTGCAGAAAGTACTCTTACCCTTTCCACTGTCTGCCTCAACAAGATAAAGATGCCCTTTCTCAAAAGAGACATCCTGCTGCCAGATCTCCGAATCAAGATCAGTGCGCTGCGCAAAGACCTGAGGGAGAACAGATTGAAACTGAATTGTTTCCACTTTGATATATATTTAAAAAACTTAGTTATTTATATTTTTAAAAAACTTAGTTTACCATTACTTCAATGTATATACGACGGAATTGAGATTTCCGAAAATCGGACTCAGCAGCGAAGTAACTGCCGCCATGGCCTCACCGCCGTTACCGGCTTTATTGAGATTGATGACCATCGCCAACTTCTGTCCCTTGATTTCTTTTCTGATGTCCGCAGAAACCGGATGATTAGAACGCTTGATGGCATAGGAAGCAAGCAGTTCGTCACTTCCGCTAAAGAACTGTTTGTCATCGCTTACACCGAAATAGAAAGACGTTTTCCCATCCGTATAATAATAGGCATTCTTCCCCCAGTCGGCAATAGAAGCGCCCTTAGGACACGACTCTTTCCAGTAATCCACATCAGCCAACCACTTATAATGAGCCAACTGCGCAGCCATCGTCATCTTCAGATTAGCATCAGAGAAAGAAGGCAGCACGATGGCCATATCGCCATTCACACTCCTGATGATATTATCCATATCAATAGCCGCATTGATGCCGAGCAAAAGCTGTTGGATACCCTTATTGGTCTGCATCATCGGCAGGAATTTCTTACCATCCACATTCATAAAGATACCAGCAGTAGCATCATCCGGCATTGATTCCAGATACTTACCCTGTATAGGACGGTAAGAAGCAATCGCCGACTGAAGAGCCTGATTGATATCAGGATTAAAGGAGAAAGTCTCACCCTTGATTCTCAGCATTCCCTTCTGAACATTCATTTCGGCAGCAATGACGATTTGGGAAGCATCCGCATTCTTAGGAGCACCCAAGGTGAAAGGAGCCACAAACTTCTCTGGCAAAGCCTGAGCCTGAGCCACCAAAGCCATCGGGGAAGAAATCGAATCGAGACGTTCAAACATCGGAGAAGACTGGATGCCATGTTCTTCGTCAGCTTTCAGATACTTGATCATCATGCGCTGCAGTTCTGCCTGAGCATCCGCTACAACAGGTCCCATGATGAGGAGCGCCTGATCTGAGAAACCCACCAACCAGGAATTCTTGAGCACAGAAAAATGAAAGCCTTTCTTTTCAGTTACATTTTCACAAAGCTTCTGTTCCTTCGACAATTTGTTTAACCAATCTTCCAAATCGGCAGCATCAGAAACCTTTGCACAAAGTCCCAAGTTCCCATCAGCAGTCTCAAAGAGATACATTTTTTCAGAGACATCAATGCCACATTCAGCCACATCGTCCACATGAAGCAAAGACTTCAATACACCAGCCTTACTGGCTTGCGGATTACTCTCTGCCATTTTCTGCATATCAATGGATATGAGTGCAGAACTGCTGGCAGGAATAGCGTTGATATAGTCAGACCCTGAGCAGGAACAGAAAAATACCATTCCCATAATCAGCCAGGCAAGTGCCATGCTGATATTCATTTTTTTCATCAGTTCCATTATATAAATTAAATTAAATGCGTCGAGCCAAATTAGCCATAGCCACAGCCATCAGACCAGCAGTCTCCGTACGTAATCGGCTGGTACCTAAACTCACCGAAACATATCCATGTTGCAAGGCCAACTGCACCTCTTCGATAGAGAAATCCCCTTCCGGTCCCACCAGAATCGTGACATCTCCCTCATCATCCAAAGGCTTCTGGAGTTCAGCAAACAAGTCCACCTTGTCTATCTCCTCATAGCAATGGCAGATATATTTTTTCCCCGTGCGAGGCTGGGCTATAAACTCCTTAAAAGGAATCATATCATTCACCACAGGTTTCCAAGCCTTATGACTCTGCTTGACGGCAGAAACCACAATCTTGTCCACACGGTCCACACGAATAGTCTTGCGCTCAGAAAATTTGGCAGAGAGAAAAGAGAGTTCATCAAAGCCGATTTCCGTAGCCTTTTCAGCCATCCATTCGATACGGTCCATCATCTTCGTAGGCGCAATAGCTAAATGCACCTTTCCCCTCCAGGCAGGCTGCTGAGGGAAAGTTTCCAAAATCTGATAGAGACAGTGCTTGCTGGAGGCGAGACTAACTTCCGCACGATAGAAGTTGCCCTCGCCGTCCATCAGATTTATCTCATCACCCGAGGAGAGGCGCAGCACTTTGAGCGCATGCTTAGCCTCCTCCTGAGGCAATTCCGTCACATTGCCAGCATCAGGCACAAAAAAATATCTTACTTCTTTCATTCGTGCTTATCTTTATGTCTTTTATTGAGTTCATCCCGCAAATTGGAAGCCATCTCGTAGTTTTCTGTCTCAATCGCCTTTTGGAGAGAATCCTTGAGCAGCTTATCAGAGAGTACGGTTAAAGGAAGCCCTACCTTCGTAGCAAACGTCTCGTAAGGAATAGAATGACGGCGCATCACCTCTGCCGAAGCATAAATATGAATCTTGCAGACAACAGCAAAGAAGATTCCGTCACTACATCTGATAGGGAAAGACCTCTGCGTCAACTGATCATAAATTTCAGTCTGATAAACACCATCTTTCAACCCAAAGATTCTGACCTCCAGCGAACTCTTATCCCGCGTACCTAAGATATCACTCACCACACTTGGGAAAAGCATCTGGGTCTCAGGCTTATCCGCCATATACTTCATGATCAAGTCACGCATCTCCAGATCACACGCAACGATAAGCTGTCTGGTCTCTTCAGAATTAACCAAAGACACCAGAGCCACATCATCAATTCCTAAAATCTCGGAAACACTTTTAACATCTAATAAACATGAGTCCATAAATAAATATCTCCTATTTTTTCTTAATCACACATTAGTTTTGCTTCTTAGGTTTAAACAAGAAAGCAAAAAGCACAGCTACAACAAGCGCATAACCGGCAAAAATCAACCAGCAACTTTTCCAGTCGCCCATCAGATATCCCTGTTCGTTGAACTGGCAATAATGATTGATCACCTGTCCAGCCAACAGCGTACCGATCGTAGCTCCCAGACCATTCGTCATCAGCATAAACAGTCCCTGGGCAGAAGCCCTAATCTTCGGGTCGCATTTCTGGTCAACAAACAATCCACCAGAAACATTGAAGAAGTCGAAAGCCACACCATAAACGATGCAGGAAGCCACAAAGAGGATGACACCCGGAAAGGCAGGATTACCCAATCCGAAGAAACCAAATCGGAGCACCCAGGCAAACATGGCAATCAACATCACCACCTTGATACCAAAACGCTTCAGGAAGAACGGAATCAGCAGGATACACAGCGCCTCTGCCACCTGAGATATAGAAACCAACAGAGTAGCATTATTGGCAGCGAAAGTATCTATCATGGCAGGATCTCCCTTGAAACTGGTAATAAAAGGAGTAGCATAACCATTGGTTACCTGCAGAGACATACCTAAGAGACAGGAGAAAATAAAGAACAGCGCCATCTGCTTAGACTTAAACAGTTTGAAGGCATCCAGTCCCCACATCTCCGCAATACTCTGGTTTTCCTTCCTTACTATCTTACACTGAGGCAAGGAATAGCAATAAAGGAAAAGCACAAAGCTCATCAATCCCGACACGAGGAACTGCAGATGCGTATATTGGAACTTATTTGCATTTTCAGTAAGGAGGAAAGAGAAAGAACCGTCTTCCCAAGTTGCGCAATTCACCACCCACATCATGAGGATGAAGCCCACAGTACCAAACACACGGATAGGCGGAAAATCTTTCACGGTATCCAGTCCATGATCCTTGAGAATGGTGAAAGCAGCCGTGTTTGACAGAGCGAGCGTAGGCATATAGAAAGCCACACTGAAGGTATAGATAGACATAAAGAGCACCTCGTCCGGTTGAGTTGCAGCCTGTCCCATAGCAAAGAGTGCACACATCCCCACGCCAGCCAGGAGATGGCAATACCCGAGGAGGCGTTGAGGCTGAATCCATTTATCAGCAACAATACCCATCAGGGTAGGCATAAAGATAGACACTATTCCCTGAATAGCGTAAAACCAGGCAATTTCTGCGCCCATGCCAGCTTTGCCAAGATAATTGCCCATAGAAGTAAGATAAGCTCCCCAGACTGCAAACTCCAGGAAGTTCATCACTGCCAAACGTACTTTTAAATTCATGCTATTATATTTTTTAAGTTTAATTCAAAATGCGTTTATATAGATTGCAAAGATAATGAATATTCTTGAAATAAAACAAGAAAATAAAAAAATCTCATGACGATATGGCCAATATTTAACAAATTATGTGTAAATTTGCAGCCAAATTAAAACAGAAATACAGATGTTATTGAATTTTTTCGCGACGTGCAACAAGATTGGGGCATTCACCTTAGGAGGAGGTTATGCCATGATTCCCATCATGGAGAGAGAATTTGTGGATAAGAACAAGTGGATGGATAAACAGGAGTTTATGGACATCATGGTAGTAGCGCAGACCACACCAGGAATATTTGCCATCGACATGGCCAGTCATATCGGATATAAATTAAAAGGAGTATGGGGAGGCATCGTGGGCGCCATAGGCATCGCCTTGCCATCAATCATCGCCATCCTCATCATCGCTATGTTTTTCCAGCATTTCAAGGACAATTATTGGGTGGCTAAGTTTTTTGCAGGAGTAAGACCTGCCGTAGTAGCCCTGATAGCAGCACCTTGTTTCAAGATGGCAAAGACAGCCAACATCAACAAGTACAATTTTTGGATACCGATCGTATGCTGTGCGCTCATCGCATTGCCGATATTCGCCGTATCCCCTATTTATGTCATCATCGCTGCCGGTGTACTCGGTTGGTTATATGGCAGAATCATCAAAAAGGACAAATAAAAAAAAGCAAGTATGATTTTTCTGGATTTATTTCTCACGTTCACAAAGATAGGAACATTCAATTTTGGCGGAGGCTATGCCATGCTTTCGCTCATCCACAATGAGACAGTAGTAAAAAATCACTGGC
This sequence comes from uncultured Prevotella sp., assembly GCA_900554835.1. Classification (GTDB taxonomy): domain Bacteria; phylum Bacteroidota; class Bacteroidia; order Bacteroidales; family Bacteroidaceae; genus Prevotella. The sequence continues at coordinate 25,768 of USJD01000025.1, forward strand.
TCACGAATGCCGAGTTCACGGACATCGTAGCCATCAGCCAGTCCACGCCAGGGCCAATAGGCATCAACTGTGCCACTTATGTAGGTTACACCTCCGTACTTCATGCCGGCTATTCCCATTGGGTAGCCTGTATAGGTTCATTTATCGCCTCTCTTTCAATCATGTGGTTACCCTTCATCATCATGATTTTGATCAGTCGATATTTAATCAACCACAAGGATTCAAAGGATGTGCAGAACATATTCAGCGGTCTCCGTCCAGCCATCATAGGTCTGATAGCCGCAGCAGCAGTATTATTGATGAACAAGGAGAACTTCGGTTCGCCAGTAGATAGTCCATACCAGTTTACAATCAGTGTACTCCTCTTTGCCTTCGCCTTTTATTTCACGAAAGTAAGGAAGACGAATCCGATTTTAGTCATGCTGCTTTGTGGTCTCATCGGAATATTTATATTATAAAATTGTATGGCCATTCACATTTGCCATTTCTACTTACATCTATATCACATTATCCCACAACTATTAGGGTCAGTTGCAAGAATCCTTGAATAGAATCTATAGATGATGGCGGTTTTGGCAATATTACTCATTTATGGTCACTAAATAACTCCAGCCAAAGCTGCTTATTGCCGCAACCGAGCATTTGGAAGAAATCTGGATATAATAGGATGAAGGAAAAGTATTAAATTATCAAATACAAAAAAAAATTGATTGTCTCACGACAACCAATCTTTTATTAACCTTAATAATCTA
>USJD01000026.1 GCA_900554835.1 uncultured Prevotella sp.
AAGGAGTTATCGCTCCCTACGGTCGCTGAGGAGTTAAGACAATAGTCTTTTTGGCATAGTTCTTAAGCTGCAAGACATACGTCTTAACTCCTTAACTTCCTTAACTTCCTTAACTCCTTTAACTTCCTGAACAGTTAACAGTCAACAGTTAACAGTTAGTTTTTCGATACTTCCGACTTGACTGCTCCGTCAGCAAATCTCGTTTCTATGATGTCTCCTTCCTTCAACTGCCCAGCCGAGCGCACGCTTTTCCCGTCTTTCAAGGTAATACTATAGCCACGCTTGAGCAGCAATTCCGGGTCTTGCACCTTCATGCGCTGGGCGAGCATCTGTAGTCTATGACTTTCATTGAGCAGTTTTCTTTCAGCTATCGGCTGCACATTCTGCGAAAGGATTTCGAGATGACGCTGCGCCCGCGACAGTTTTTCCTGTACATGAGAGGAAAGGCGAGCCATCAGTCGGTCGAGCCTTGCGCCCTGTTTGGTCTTCACTAATGAGAACTGCACAGGAATTCCGCTGCTCAGCCTTTCGAGCCTCATCCGCTCCACCTGCAGTCTGTGCTTCACATTCTGCACGATGGTTTCCTGAGCATCCATCACGCGAACATACACTTCCGTGAGATGGTCGATAAGGAAAGCCGCTGCTGCCGTAGGGGTCTTCACACGGCGGAAGGAAATCATATCGAGCACACTTTCATCCCGTTCATGTCCGATACCCGTGATGATAGGCAATGGGAAATTGGCCACATTCTCTGCCAAGGCTAAAGTATCGAAACCCGACAGATCGCTGGTTGCACCTCCACCTCGGATGATGACCACGCAGTCCCACTGTTCCCACTCAGCATTGATCTGATTGAGGGCAGCGATGACGCTCTGCTCTACTCCCTCGCCCTGCATCGTGGCAGGAAAGAGGGATGTGACGAACTGTAATCCATAGCCATTGTCAGCCAACTGGTTGCAGAAGTCTCCATATCCGGCTGCCGAAGCACTGGAAATGACGGCGATGCGCTGGCAGAACATCGGGAGCCTCAGCTCTTTCTGCAGTTCAAAGACTCCTTCTTCCTTCAAGGTTTGGATAATCTCCTGCCGTTTTCTCGCCATATCGCCCAAGGTATAGTTAGGGTCAATATCATCCACAATCCACGAGAAGCCATAGTTTTCATGAAACTGTGCATGTACTTTGAGCAACACCTTCATTCCGGCATGAATTCTCTGTCCGGTCACCCGCTCGAAATGCGGCTTGATGAGCATCCATCTGTTTCGCCAGCAGGAAGCATGAGCCTTGGCTATAGGTGTATTGGAACGTTCATCCTTCTCAATGAGTTCCATATAGCAGTGTCCTCCGTAAGCCTCACGGGCCTCGGAAAGTTCAGCTTCTACCCAATAACTGTCGGGCAATGACATCGAGATAATCTCACGGACTATCGAATTCAACTCAAAAAGAGATAAATGTTTCACCATACATTACTTCGCTATAGAATTCTTCACTCTTCGTTCTTCATTCTTCACTAAAATCTCTTCACTTACTTAATCGCCTTCCCGGTCTGATAAGCCTTCCAGAAATCAGGCACCCCATATCCATAGATATTATCAGGATGCTGCTGGTTGTTGCCAGCCATCTTCACAAGTTTGATAATCTGCTTGGCCGTCTTATACGGAAGCGCCTGCCAGAGACAAGCCGTCATTCCTGCTATCAGAGGCGAGGAAAACGAGGTGCCGTTATCATTGATGATGCCCCCCCTGCCCGTAATCACGGAGGTAGGACTTCCATACGCCATTACATCCGGTTTGATGCGTCCGTCGGCAGTAGGTCCCACGGCACTGAAAGCAGCATTCTTGCCCTGCTCGTTGATGCTGCCCACGGTAAGGATATGCTTGGCGTCGGCAGGGAAATTGATTTTCTTCCACACACCCATACCGTCATTGCCGGCAGAATTTACGCAGATGATTCCCTTATCAGCACACATCGAGGCCGTATGGGAAATCAGCGCTGTCTCACCATCCTGTTCCCAGTATTTGTGATTTGTATTTGCATCATCAAAGTCGTGGTAACCCAAAGAGGAATTGATGATGTCAACTCCCAGACTGTCAGCATATTCGGCAGCAGAAGCCCAGTAGTCCTCCTCGGCAAGACTTTCCGTACGTTCATCCTCGCAGCGCACCAGCACGTATTGCGCCTCAGGAGCCACGCCCACATAGAGATTGGGAGCATTGGCAGCCATCGTGGAGAGCACCATCGTGCCATGTTCCATCTCCTCGAAGATATTATTGGACTTAGGAACTACGAAATCCTTCAATCCAGCCAGTTTCATCCCGTGCAGGGCAGGAATCCTGTCCACATTCATAAAACCGCCATCGAAAACGGCTATCATCATTCCGTTGCCATAGAATCCCCGCTCATGGATACGCTGACCGCCTAACGACTTCAGTTGCTCGGCAGCAGCCCCATAATGGGTAGGCACAGACTCCCAGCTATTGAGTTCCTTGCGGAAACTGGAACGCTTGCGCTCGGTGATGGAATCGGGCGAGGAAAACACCTTCAACTTCTTGGTGATAAAAGAAAGGGAATTGAGCTTGTTGAGTTCTTTCTCCTTGTGAATCTTCACCAGCAAGGTATTGTTCCATTTGCTCTGTCCCACGATTTCAATCCCCGTCCTGTTCACAGAATCGAGGTAAGCAGGAGCGATAGGCAGATCCGTGACATCTACATGAAGTCCCTGACGCTTGCGGCGCTCTATCGAACGGGCAGAAAGAAACTGCTCCGGACGGCTCACCGAAAAGGGCGTATGCTGCAGGTCCTTATCACGAAGATACAGACGATACATCATACATCTGCCGCCAGGGAAGGAAACCATATCCGTCTCTGTGATACGGGGCAGGCGCATTTCTTGGTCAGAATGAGTCTGTCGCATCAGTTGCTCAAAATTAGAAACCCTATCTTCGTGAGCCAGCAAAGAAAGAGCCATTATCAGGAATGCATAAAGCATCAAATACTTTTTCATCTTTATCAGGTTTTCTTATTGTTCTATTGTTGTTTATGTTGTTTCTATTGTTGTTTACGAATTGCAAAAGTAATGTTTTCAAATGAGAATGCCAAAAGAAAAGTAAAGTTTTTGAAAGATTGGTAAGTTTTTCCCTATATATATAATAAGGTATGGAATATTTTTTGTACTTTTGCAGTCAAAGTATATAAAACATCAATGGAAAATAAACAAGCAACATTAGAATTGGGCACCAAACCGGTGGGCAAATTATTGGTACAATATGCCTTGCCTGCCATGATTGCCATGACCGCATCTTCGCTTTACAACATCGTGGACCGTGTATTCATCGGACAGGGTGTGGGAGCGATGGCGATTTCCGGTCTGGCCATCACCTTCCCGTTCATGAACCTCACAGCCGCTTTCGGAGCCGGCGTGGGCGTAGGAGCTTCTACAGCCATCAGCGTGAAGTTGGGACAAAAGGATTATGCTACAGCCCAAAACATTCTGGGTAACACAATTTCTCTGAATCTCATCATCGGTATCGGACTGAGCATCATCTGTCTGCTCTTCCTCGACCCTATCCTGAGATTCTTCGGAGCCAGCGACCAGACACTCGTCTATGCACGTGACTATATGGTCATCATCCTGTTGGGTAATGTGGTGAGCCACATGTATTTCGGCATGAACTCCCTGCTCCGAGTGGCGAGCAAACCCAAGCAGGCAATGTACGCCACCATTTTCACGGTGGTGATGAACGTGATATTGGATGCGCTCTTCATCCTCGTCTTCAAATGGGGAATACAGGGAGCCGCCATCGCCACCATCCTTTCGCAGCTGATGGCACTGTGCTGGCAGTTCAAGCTCTTCAGCAACAAAAACGAGCTGCTCCACCTCAAGAAAGGTATTTACAGACTGAGAAAGAAACTGGTAGAGAACATTCTCGCCATCGGCATTTCGCCTTTCCTGATGAATGTCTGCGCCTGCGTCGTCGTCATCTTCATCAACAACCAGCTGGTACGTTTCGGAGGCGATCTCTCTGTGGGTGCTTACGGCATTGCCAATGGTATTGCCATGGTATTCATCATGTTCGTGTTCGGTGTCAACCAGGGAATGCAGCCTATCGCCGGCTACAACTACGGAGCTCAGAAAATAGACCGACTGATGAGGGTTTTAAACCTCAGTATCATTGCGGCTACGGGCATTATGGTGACCGGTTGGCTGATAGCCATGTTCCTGCCATACTACTGCGCCAGAATGTTTACTACCGACAAGGCGCTGATAGAATTAGGCATCAAGGCCATCCGCATCGTGATGTGCTGCTTCCCAGTCATCGGTTTCCAGATGGTCATCACCAACTTCTTCCAGTGCATCGGCAAGGTAAAGATCAGCATCTTCCTCTCTCTGTCAAGACAGTTGCTCATTCTCCTGCCACTCTTGGGATTGCTGCCATTGTTCTGGGATATAGAAGGCGTCTGGTACAGTATGCCAATCTCTGATTTCTCAGCCGCCGTGATTGCCGCCACCGTCATGTCATGGTATATGAAGAAACTGAAAAGAATGCATAGAGAAAATCTTCTGCAGCAGGAAATGACAGAAAAGTCAACAGTCAACAGTTAACAGTTAGAAAATGCGTACTTTCCCTTGATGGGAGGACAAAGCATCATCATACATTCATCAACTATAAAATAGAGAATTATGACTAAAATCATCATAAACGTAGGTCGCCAGATAGGAAGCGGGGGCCATATCATCGCAGAGAAGTTGGCAGAAGCCTTCGGTTGCAAGTGCTACGACCGTGAGCTTCTCAATTTAGCTGCCAAGGAGAGTGGATTCTCAGAGAAATTCTTCGAGCAGAACGATGAGCAGAAGGGATTTTTCAAAGCACTCTTCCATACCCATCTCCCTTTCCTGAGCGACAGCAACTTCTATCACAATGATTTCTCGCAGGAAGGTCTGTATAAATTTCAGAGCGACGCCATCAGAAAGGCTGCCGATGAGGGCAACTGCGTATTTGTAGGAAGAACAGCCGACTATGTGCTGCGCGACTATAAGAACGTGATCAACATTTTCATCACCGCCAATATCGACGACCGCATCAAGGCCGTTTGCAAGCGCAAGAACATCGACCGTGCCGCAGCCCGCAAATTCATCACCAACCATGAGGAAGAACGTGCTTCCTACTATGGCTACTATACCGGCAAGAAATGGGGCCACAGCGAAAGTTACGACCTCTGCATCAACAGCAGTCTGCTGGGACTGGAAAAGACGGAGAAATTCATCGAAGAGTTTATCAGAAAAAAGTTCAACTTATAAAAATTCAGACTCAGAAGAAATTCAACAGAATAAGAATCTGACTCAGAAGAAAACTCATAAGAAATTCAATTCATAAGAAATTTAACTCACAATATAATGAAGAAGATTATGCTTTTGGGCTCAGGCGAACTGGGCAAAGAATTTACCATCGCCGCAAAGCGTGCTGGACAGTATGTCATCGCTTGCGACAAGTATGACAATGCTCCTGCCATGCAGGTTGCCGACGAGCGAGAAGTGTTCTCAATGCTCGATGGCGACGCATTGACCGCAGTGATTGAGAAACATCACCCAGACATCATCGTGCCTGAGATTGAAGCTATCCGTACAGAGCGTCTCTTCGACTTCGAGAAAGAGGGCATTCAGATTGTACCTTCTGCCCGTGCCGTGAACTACACCATGAACCGCCGCGCCATCCGCGACCTCGCAGCCAAGGAACTGGGTCTGCGCACAGCCAAGTATTTCTATGCCAAGACCTTCGAGGAGTTCAAGAACGCTGCCGACGAAATCGGTTTCCCATGTGTAGTGAAGCCACTGATGAGTTCCAGCGGTCATGGACAGAGCTATGTACACAATGACGACGAACTCGTGGAGGCTTACAAGGAAGCTATGGAGGAAGGTCGTGGCGACGTGAAGGAAGTCATCATCGAGGAATTCATTGATTTCGACTCTGAGTTCACACTCCTTACTGTAACCCAGAAGGATGGTCCTACCCTCTTCTGCCCTCCTATCGGACACATTCAGAAAGGTGGAGACTACCGCGAGAGTTGGCAACCATTCCAGTTGCCAGAGGAAGCATTGAAGAAAGCCCAGCATATTGCAGCAGAAGTGACCAAGGCTTTGACCGGTGCTGGTCTCTGGGGCGTCGAATTCTTCCTGAGCAAGCAGGGCGAAGTGATTTTCTCTGAGTTGAGTCCACGTCCACACGATACAGGTATGGTAACACTCGGTCACACCACCAACCTGAGCGAGTTTGAACTCCATTTCCGTGCTGTGATGGGCTTGCCAATAGCAGGCATTCACCTGGAGCACGCCGGATGCTCTGCCGTTATTCTCTCACCAGAAGAAAGCACAGAGCCGCTCAACTACAATTTCATGGATGCGCTGAAGGAAGACCATACCCGTATCCGCATCTTCGGAAAACCAGTAGCTCACGTAGGTCGCCGCATGGGCGTCGTTCTCTGCTACGGAGAAAAGGATGCTGACCTCAATCAGCTTCGCGACAAGGCAAAGCGCCTGGCAAAAACCGTTTTAGGCACCGATCCTTATATGAAGAAATAATTCTTAAAAAAATAAGAAACATCTAACCCTACAAACATTAGATGGTATATAATTCATTTTTATTCATTTGGTTGTTCCCTATCATTTTCATGGTAGGGAACAATCTTATTGTTCCAACGGCAAACAATAAACTCGCCGATTATGCGTTCTTTCTATAAATGCGAGTATATTAAGTCATGAAAGAATTAGGAAGAATCATACAATTAAATAAAAAGGAGGAAGAAGGCTACAGTTCCTGCACCGACAAGGATGCCGGTCTGCCGTTCGTGCCCAAACGCCTCTACTGGATATATGACGTGCCGGGAGGAGAAAGCCGCGGAGGTCATGCTCACAAAAAGCTGAAGCAGATTATCATAGCCGCCAGCGGTTCCTTTACCGTTCATCTGGACAATGGACATGAGAAAAAGGACTACTTTCTGAACCGTCCTGACCAGGGTCTTCTGCTCGATACGGAAATATGGCGAACCATTGATGATTTCTCATCAGGCGCTGTCTGTCTGGTCTTGGCCTCCAGACTGTATGAGCCGGAAGACTATCTCTATGAATATGAAGATTTCATCGATTACATCCAAGAAAGAGAAGCCGGGAAATAAAAAACTTCAGCCAAAATGATAGGAATCAAAAGATAAAATGATAGAAATCAGAAGATAAAATGATAGAAATCAAAAGATATACCCCCCAAGAGAAACAAGACTGGAATGACTTTGTGGCAAAATCCAGGCAAGGCACGTTTCTTTTTGACAGAAACTATATGGATTATCATCAGGACAGATTTCATGACCATTCCCTGATGATTTTCTATAACGGAAAACTCTGTGCTTTGCTGCCAGCAAATGAAGTTGTAGATAAAACCCTTGTTTCACATCAGGGACTCACATACGGCGGACTGCTTACCTGCAACAAAATGACGGCAGCCATCACCTGTCAGGTTTTTGAGGCTATCAATATCTATCTGAAAGAAAGAGGATTTCAGAAAGTCATATACAAAGCAATACCTTGGATTTACCACCATATTCCATCGGAGGAAGACCTCTATGCCATCATGCAAACATGTAAGGCTCGGTTGTTGGCAAGAGAAATCTCCACCACCATTCCCCTGATGCATAAACTGCGTTTTTCCGAACAAAGAAGAAGAGGAATTCATAAGGCCAACCGCTGCAAGCTGTCTATTCATGAAGCAAACATGAATGACATCAGGGAGTTCTGGAACATTCTCAATACGAATCTCCAGCACAAATACCATACTGCTCCGGTTCACACCTATGAGGAATTGAAACTTCTGATGACACGATTCCCGGAAAACATCAAGGGTTATGTGGTAAAGGATACAGAAAGCCACAACGTTCTCGCCGGAAGCCTCATCTACATCACCCCGCAAGTGACGCATACCCAATACATCGCAGCATCGCCTCAAGGGAAAGAAGAGGGAGCACTCGACCTGCTCTTTGATGAGTTGATCAACCAAAAGCAATGGAATACGACCTATTTTGACTTTGGTAAATCAACCGAGCAGCAAGGTACTTATCTCAATGAGAACCTCATCCACCAGAAAGAAGGATTTGGAGGAAGAGGCGTCGTTTATGATACTTACGAATGGGATCTGTAGAAAATCTTCAAATAATTGGAAATAGAAACTTTAGAAGGAAAGAACAATATAAGAAAATCCCGGAAACATCTTGACTGAGTTTCCGGGATTTTCTTTATATATAGATTCTGCTAAATGAACTGCAAAAAGTCAACAGTCAACAGTTAACAGTTAAAATTTCAATGGTCAGCAAAAGTCAACAGTCAACATTTAACATTCAACATTCAACTGACTTTTTAGCAAAGCACGATTGTCACACCTCTAGCAGCCTGCGCTCCCATAACAAGAGCTTGTTCAATATCTGCGGTCTTGCTCGGTCCACTGATAAATGTACCGAAATTATATTTCGGATCCATCTCGATGCGGGCATAAGCCTCATGCATATTGTTTACCACAGACTTCTCATCAAGGATAATAACCAGATATTCCGAAATGAAAAGTTCAGCCTTCTCCTTCATGGTCTGAGGAATCCAGACACAACCATTTTCAGCTACGCCCAACTGTCCACGGACTACGCAGACATCCGTACCATTCAGTTCGTTGGCCTCAGCCACAGTATCCGGATTGCGCAAAACGACATCATTCGTACCCCCATCAGGAGTAAAAGCCTGCAATTTTTCCAACTGAATATCCGGCAGATTGCTGGCAAACACCTTCGCCTGAGGATAAGCCTTTCTCACAATCTCGTTGAGCATATCGTCATCCTTGCTGGCTCTCATCACCTGAGCACCCACAGACTGACTCATGGCAACAAACTGCTGCAAAGTATCCTCATACTGAATGCCTTTGATTTCTACAGAAGGCTTATCGAATTGAACATGCGTATTCTTACGCAACTTATTCAGGAAATCTTCTTTTTTCATTTTACTTTCCCCTCCTTCCATAATTGATGAAACGACTTCTTCGCAAACTCAGGCATCGCATGGCCCACGCCCCAAGCATTCAGATTACTGAAATGTGTGCAACACTCTGGAATCAGATTGGCAAGTGGCGCAAATTTCAAGGCTGTGGTATAAAGTGAAGGACGGTCGAAGAGATATTCCATACCGCTGGACATCGCCTTCTTGATAGGATCAGCCTTGCCTAATCTGTCAAGGCTCTGGCGCCAGACATAAATCTGGGAACCCGGACCCACCTTGGAAGGACAGACATTATCACACGACAGACACAAGGTGCAGGCTGAAACATTATCAGCATATTTCTGAGGATTCTTCAGCATACCCAAATTCACACCCACAGGACCAGGAATGAAATAAGTATAACTGTATCCGCCGGAACGGCGATAGACAGGACAAGTATTCATGCAGGCACCGCAACGCATGCACTTCAAAGTCTGCCAATGGTCTTTATCTGCAAGAATATCGCTTCTGCCATTATCCACCAAAACCACATGCATTTCTGCACCCGGACGAGCCTGACGGAAAAGAGAAGTGAAAGCCGTAGTAGGCTGACCTGTACCGCAACGGCAAAGCAGACGCTGGAATACCGCCAAAGACTTGTAATCAGGAACCAACTTCTCAATACCCATCGCCACAATATGAAGCTTAGGCATGGAAGTAGTCATATCAGCATTACCTTCATTGGTACAAACCACGCAATCACCCGTTTCAGCCACTCCGAAATTACATCCGGTCATTCCTGCTCCAGCCTCCATAAACTGGTCGCGAAGATGATGGCGGGCGCAGCGGGTGAGATAAGTTGGGTCATAATTTCCTATTTCCTTGGAGATTCCCTTCTCCTCAAACATCTTGCCCACTTCTTCACGCTTGAGATGGATGGCAGGCATCACGATATGACTCGGTTTCTGACCTAAGAGTTGGATAATACGCTCACCCAAGTCGGTTTCCACCACATCAATACCATGCTTTTCCAGGTAAGGATTCATCTCACATTCCTCGGTAAGCATAGACTTTGACTTCACCATCTTCTTCACATGATGATCATTCAGGATGCCGAGCACTATCTCATTAAATTCCTGCGCATCCTTTGCCCAATGCACCTTGACACCACGACTCTCCAGATTCTTGGAAAAAACATCAAGATAATCTGCCAGATGGGTAATCGTATGCATCTTAATTTCAGAAGCCAGTTCGCGAAGATCTTCCCATTCCGGAAGTTCATGCGCCATCTTATCTCTTTTTTGTCTTACAGACCAGAAGGTAGCATCATGCCAGGTGGTCTTTTCTACATCTGCCGTAAACTTAGCGGCTCTCTTGGAATGTTCTGTACTCATAGTCCTGCAGCTAAAATTTGTACAACATGAATGAATTGAATAGGCATTTTCTCCTTCTTGGCAATACCTGCCATGTGCATCAGACAGGAAGAATCAGGACCGGTGACATATTCCGCTCCCGTTGCCATGTGGCGTCTGATCTTGTCCTCACCCATACGGGTAGAAACAGCAGGCTCTTCGATAGAAAACATACCACCGAATCCACAGCACTCATCCTTACGCTCAGGCTCATGAATGGTAATCCCATCCACCATCTTCAATAAATCAATAATCTTATTGAACGGCTGGACGTTTCTCTCAGAAGGTGATGACAACCCCAATTCCCTGACACCATGGCAACTGTTGTGAACACTCACGACATGAGGGAACTTGCCTGGCACATGATCTACTTTCAGCACATCATGCAGGAATTCCACTATATCCATTATCTTACCGGAAGATACACACTCATGCTTACCCTCCAGAATCTTAGGATAATACACTTTTACATAAGCTGCACACGAGGCAGAAGGAGCTACAATATAATCGTAGTCTCTAAAAAGATCATCAAAAGCCTCGATGACCTTCTCTGACTTGTTTTGGAAACCAGCATTCGCCATCGGTTGACCGCAACAAGTCTGTTTCTCTGGATAGTCCACATCCACACCATAGTGTTTGAGCAACTTGTATGTAGCCACACCTGCTTCTGGATATAAAGCATCTACATAACAAGGGACAAATAAACCGATTCTCATTCTATAATAAATCTTGTTCTATGTTAATTTCTTAAGCTACAATTCTGCTTAGCGAGCGCAAAAGTAACAAAATTATCCGAAAAATAAGACATTATAAAAAAATAAAAAGTAATAATTGATATTATTTAACGCAGAACTGGCACGGGAAATATTTGGTAAATTCAAATAAATGTCGTAACTTTGCAACCCGAAATAGTGTATTTGCCTTTTGTACCCAAATTGCAAAACTAAGCATAAGACATTTCAGATGATACTTATAGCGTTTATTACTTATAGTTAGAATATACTTATAGTTATTAAATATGAAGAAACAGCTTAAGAAAGTCCTCGTTCTGGGTTCCGGTGCTTTGAAGATCGGCCAGGCAGGTGAATTTGACTATTCCGGTTCGCAAGCTCTCAAGGCTTTGCGTGAGGAAGGTATTAGTTCAGTCCTCATCAATCCAAACGTTGCTACAATTCAGACCAGTGAAGGTATTGCTGACAGGGTTTATTTCTTGCCGGTGACACCTTTTTTTGTGACTGAAATTATCAAGAAGGAGCGCCCTGACGGCATCATGCTCGCTTGGGGTGGACAGACGGGTTTGAACGTTGGTACTGAACTTTATCTCAGCGGTGTGCTCAAGGAGTATGGTGTAGATGTGTTAGGTACCTCTGTAGAGGCTATCATGAACACAGAAGACCGTGATCTCTTCGTGAAGGAGCTCAACAAGGTTGACCTCAAGGTTCCTGTAAGCCATGCTTGCGAGAACATGGAAGAAGCTGTGGCTGCGGCACGCAATATCGGCTACCCTATCATGATCCGTTCTGCCTACGCGCTGGGTGGTCTCGGTTCTGGTGTCTGCAAGACTGAAGAGGAGTTCAAGGAGATTGCAGAATCCGCCTTCACTTTTGCACCTCAGGTTCTCGTTGAGGAGAGCTTGAAGGGATGGAAGGAGATTGAGTTCGAGTGCATCCGTGATGCTAACGACCGTTGCTTCACCGTTGCCTCTATGGAAAACTTCGACCCATTAGGTATTCACACCGGTGAGTCTATCGTGGTAGCTCCTACCTGTTCTCTTACCGATGAGCAGGTGAAGATGTTGCAGGACATCGCCGTGAAGTGCGTTCGCCACCTCAATATCGTGGGTGAGTGCAACATCCAGTATGCTTTCAACGCTGAGACCAACGACTACCGTATCATTGAAATCAATGCTCGCTTGAGCCGTTCTTCTGCTCTTGCTTCTAAGGCTACAGGTTATCCGCTCGCTTTCGTTGCTGCTAAGATTGCGCTCGGTTATACGCTCGACCAGATTGGCGAGATGGGTACTCCTAACTCAGCTTATGTAGCTCCATCACTCGACTATATGATCTGTAAGATTCCTCGTTGGGACCTTACCAAGTTTGCAGGTGTAAGCCGCAAGATCGGTTCTTCCATGAAGTCTGTAGGCGAAATCATGTCTATCGGCCGTTCTTTCGAGGAAATGCTCCAGAAGGGTCTCCGTATGATTGGTCAGGGAATGCACGGTTTCGTAGGCAACGACCACACCAAGTTCGACAATCTGGATGAGGAGCTTTCCAACCCTACCGACCTCCGTATCTTCGCCATCGCTCAGGCTTTGGAAGAAGGCTACACCATCGAGCGCATCGAGGAGTTGACCAAGATTGATCCTTGGTTCATCGAGCGCATGAAGAATATCGTAGATTACAAGCATAAGCTTTCTGAATATAATACTTTGGAGGAAATTCCTGCTGAGGTATTGCGTGAGGCTAAGGTATTGGGCTTCTCTGACTTCCAGATTGGCCGATTCGTATTGAAGACCAAGGATACCAACATGGAGAAGGAAGTTCTCGCAGTTCGTGCTCTGCGCAAGAAGCTGAACATTCTTCCTGCCGTGAAGCGCATCCCTACTGTGGCAAGCGAGCATCCTGACCTCACCAACTATCTCTACATGACTTACGCCGTAGAGGGTTACGACATCAACTACTACAAGAATGAAAAGTCTGTCATCGTTCTCGGCTCTGGTGCTTACCGCATCGGTTCTTCTGTAGAGTTCGACTGGTGTTCTGTAAACGCTATCAACACAGCCCGCAAGTTGGGTTACAAGTCAATCATGATCAACTACAACCCAGAGACCGTATCTACCGACTACGATATGTGCGACCGTCTCTACTTCGATGAGCTTTCATTCGAGCGTGTACTCGATGTCATCGACCTGGAGTCACCACGTGGTGTGATTGTTTCAGTAGGTGGTCAGATTCCAAACAACCTGGCTATGAAGCTCCATCGCCAGTCTGTGCCAATCTTAGGTACATCTCCAGTGAACATCGACCGTGCCGAGAACCGCGGTAAGTTCTCTGCCATGCTCGATAAGCTCGGCATCGACCAGCCTAAGTGGAGCGCCCTCACCTCTATGGAGGATGTTCAGAAGTTCATCGACGAGGTAGGCTATCCTGTGCTCGTTCGTCCATCTTACGTTCTTTCTGGTGCAGCCATGAACGTTTGCCACAACGATGATGAGTTGCGCCGCTTCCTGGAGGCAGCTTCTGAGGTTTCCAAGGAGTACCCAGTAGTTATCTCTCAGTTTATGACAGAGACCAACGAGATTGAGTTCGATGGTGTGGCTCAGAACGGTGAGATTGTAGAGTATGGTATTTCAGAGCACGTAGAGTATGCAGGTGTTCACTCTGGTGACGCTACCATGACCTTCCCTGCTCAGCAGATTTCCTTCGCTACAGCCCGTCAGATCAAGAAGATTTCACGTGCCATTGCCAAGGAGCTCAACATCTCTGGTCCTTTCAATATCCAGTACTTGGCTAAGGGTCGCGATGTAAAGGTGATCGAGTGTAACCTCCGTGCATCCCGTTCATTCCCATTCGTAAGCAAGGTATTGAAGCGCAACTTCATCGAGACTGCTACCCGCATCATGCTCGACGCTCCATATCAGAAGCCAGACAAGTCTGCCTTCGATATCGACCGCATGGGTGTGAAGGCTTCTCAGTTCTCATTCGCCCGTTTGCAGAACGCAGACCCTGTTCTCGGTGTAGATATGAGCTCTACCGGTGAGGTAGGTTGTATGGGTGATACTTTCGAGGAGGCATTACTCAACTCATTGATTGCCACCGGCTATAAGATTCCTTCTAAGGACAAGGGCATCATGCTTTCAAGCGGTGGTGCGAAGGAGAAGGCTTCTCTGCTCGACGGTGCTCAGGCACTGGTGAAAAATGGTTACACCATCTATGCTACAGCCGGCACAGCGAAGTTCCTGAACGAGAACAACGTGAAGGCTACAGCCGTAGGATGGCCTGATGAGGAGCACAAGGATATTCCTAACGTGATGCAGATGATTGCCGACCACAAGTTCGACCTCATCGTCAACATCCCTAAGAATCACACCAAGCGTGAGCTCACCAATGGTTACAGAATCCGTCGTGGCGCTATCGACCACAACATTCCTCTGTTCACCAATGCCCGTTTAGCTTCAGCCTTCATCGAGGCATTCTGCACATTGAGTCAGGATCAGTTGCAGATCAAGAGCTGGCAGGAGTACGAGTAATCGCACGCGGGATTATTTTTTCTCACGCAGATTACGCAGATATTTATAAAATACGCCCTGTAAGGCAAGGCACAAGTTCCAAATTGCGCCCAAGCCTTACGGGGCTTTTTTATTCTCTGCCATGAGAAAAAGAAGCCGAAATGATGGCTTTCTCATTATTTTATTGTACCTTTGCAAACAGAAAAGGAAATAATAAAGAATGATAGTTTGTATTGCAGAGAAACCAAGCGTAGCTAAAGATATTGCCCGGATTATTGGAGCAACAACTGCACGCGACGGTTATATGGAAGGTAATGGTTACCAAGTAACCTGGACTTTCGGCCACCTTTGTGAGCTGAAAGAACCGGATGATTATACTCCAATGTGGAAACGCTGGAGCCTGTCCGCATTGCCTATGATTCCCCAGCGTTTTGGAATAAAACTGATTAACGACGAAGGAATCCGCAAGCAATTCAATACAATCGAAAGACTCATGCAAGCCGCTGACAGTATCATCAACTGTGGTGACGCCGGACAGGAAGGTGAACTCATCCAAAGATGGGTGATGCAAAAGGCGCAAGCCAAATGCCCGGTCAAGAGATTGTGGATTTCATCCATGACTGACGAAGCTATCAAACAGGGATTTCAGGAGCTGAAAGACCAGAACGAGTATCAATCACTCTACCTCGCAGGCCTTTCACGTGCCATTGGAGACTGGATTCTCGGCATGAACGCCACCCGACTTTATACTTTGAAATATGGTCAGAATCGACAGGTGCTCAGCATCGGTCGAGTGCAGACCCCTACCCTTGCCCTCATCGTAAACCGACAGAAGGAAATCGACAATTTCGTTTCCGAACCATACTGGGTACTTGCTACCATCTATCGCGATACTCAGTTTACGGCTACCAGCGGCAAGTTTACCAGCAAGGAGGAAGGAGAAAAAGCATTCAGCACCATCGCAGGAAAACCTTTCACCGTTACAAACGTGAGCAAGAAAAAGGGAAATGAAGCTCCACCTCACCTCTACGACCTCACCTCACTACAAGTGGATTGCAACAAGAAATTTGCTTACTCTGCTGATATTACGCTGAAACTCATCCAGAGTCTCTACGAGAAGAAATACACGACTTATCCTCGTGTAGATACACAGTTTCTGACCGATGACATCTATCCGAAATGTCCTCAAATCCTCAACGGTGTGAGCCAGGCCAAGATCATGAGCCAGCAAAAGTACCTCCCGCTGATCCAGCAGCTCGCCGCTACCGGCAAAAAGTTGCCTAAAAGCAAGAAGGTATTTGATAATAGTAAGGTGACCGACCACCATGCCATCATCCCAACAGGTGTTCCACCTACAGGACTCACCGATATGGAGGCAAATGTCTATGACCTTATCGCCAAACGTTTTATCAGTGTGTTCTATCCGGATTGTAAATTCTCTACGACCACCGTATTGGGCGAAGTCATCAATGAAGATGGGCCTAAACCAGAGAAAATCGAATTCAAGGTAAGCGGCAAGGAAATTCTGGAACCAGGATGGCGAGTTGTCTATGCGAAGGATGCGAAAAATGCCGATGACGATGATACAACTGATAATGCCAACGGAAACGATGGCGGAAACGGCGCCAAGAAGGAAGTGGTAGAAGAAAGAACGCTCCCTTCTTTCGTAAAAGGCGAATCGGGTGAACATACACCAACTCTCACAGAGAAATGGACCACTCCACCTAAGTATTATACTGAAGCTACCTTGCTCCGAGCAATGGAGACCGCAGGAAAATTCGTCGAGGATGAAGAACTGCGTGCGGCATTAAAGGAGAACGGAATCGGACGACCTTCCTCTCGCGCCGGCATTATAGAGACGCTCTTCAAGCGCCACTATATCAAGCGACAGCGAAAGAACTTGATGGCTACTCCTACCGGAATCGAACTCATCGACACCATCCACGAGGAACTGTTGAAAAGTTGTGAGTTGACTGGTATTTGGGAGAAAAAGCTCCGAGACATCGAGCATAAGACCTATGACCCAGCCAGCTTTATCAATGGTCTGAAAGAACAAATCAACCAAATCGTCAATGACGTATTGTCTGACAATAGTGCTCGCCATGTGGCGATTACAACGGAAGAGGATCTCAAGAAAAAAGAGCCAAGAAAGAAAAACGCTCCAAAGAAATCACCCAAACAGGATGATACGGCTGAAAAAACGCCTAAAAATGGTGATACGTCTGAAAAGACAGAGTCAAGATCCCCAAAACTTCCTGCAGATGACAGCATCATCGGAAAAACTTGCCCTATCTGTGGACAAGGAACCATTATCAAAGGAAAAACGGCATATGGTTGCAGCAACTGGAAAGGTGGTTGTCAGTTCAGATTACCATTCAGTAAGCAATAACAACTGGAGTTTATTTAAAAACATGGAACAGAAGAATAAATCTCATATCGGCTTAGCATTTTTGTCAATATTAGTAAGTAGCTTACTATTGACCGCATGCGGTATTGATAAGAATATCAAAAAGGGAGAAAAGTGTCTTGCTTTAGGTGAGTATTATGATGCTGCCGACCAATTTAAGCAGGCATATACAAAAACGCCGACAAAAGAAAGAGAAAAAAGAGGGCAGCGAGCCTTAAAAATGGCTTACTGCTATGAGAAGATCAACGCTACACCTAAAGCAGTGGCAGCCTATAGAAATGCTATCAGATATGGACAAGCTAATATCCAAGATCGCTTAAGTTATGCTCGGCAACTTCTAAAAAACGGCGATTACAAAATTGCTCAAACAGAATTTAAATCCATTTTAGATTCTCTTCCTAACGAAGAAATGAGCAAAAATGGCTATGATATTTTAGCCAGGAACGGACTAAAATCGGCACAAGCTGCACCAGAATGGAAGAAAAAAGGGAGCAGATATACGGTGAAGAAAATGGATATTTTCAATTCCAGAAGAGCAGACTACTCCCCAATGCTCTTAGGAGATGAATTTGACCAACTCTATTTTACATCTACCAGAAATGAAGCGCTCGGAGATGAACTGAGCGGTATTACAGGAACAAAAAATGGTGATATTTTCATATCTGAAAAAGATGACAAAGGTAAATGGAGCAAACCAGAAGCCATCAGTACGGGGCTGAATACGGAATATGATGAAGGAGCTTGCTGCTTTACACCTGATGGACGGGACATGTATCTCACACAATGCACAACCGACCCGTCTTCACCAAGATATGCACAAATAGTAACCTCCCCACGTTCGGATGCGGCTTGGGGAAAAGCCACCAAACTGGAAATCACCAAAGACACCCTCAGCAGTTTTGCGCACCCTGCCATCTCTCCTGATGGAGAATGGTTGTACTTTACTTCAGACATGCCTGGAGGAATGGGTGGATTAGACATCTGGCGAGTAAGAATTACAGCTGCGGGGCTGGGAGGTGTTGAAAATCTGGGGGAGCCTATCAATACTCCAGGAAATGAATCTTTCCCTACTTTCAGACCCAACGGAGACCTTTACTTTAGTAGCGATGGACATGTTGGAATGGGTGGATTGGACATCTATATTGCCAAAGTGGATCCAAAAACTAAAAAATATAAGATTTTCCATCCTGGCTACCCTCTCAATTCGGAAGGTGACGACTTTGGAATGACTTTCGAAGGTCCACACAACAGAGGCTATTTCTCTTCCAACAGAAAGGACGGAAGAGGTTTCGACCACATCTATTCTTTTGAAAACCCGGAAATCGTAACAACCATCAAAGGCTGGGTTTACGAAATGGGTGGTTATGAGTTACCGGCTTCCCAAGTAATGGTTGTCGGAAACGATGGAACATATAAGAAACTACCAGTCAAAGGTGATGGCTCATTCAGTATGGTCATCAAGCCACAGGTAGATTATCTCCTAATGGCTTCTTGCAAAGGTTTCCTCAATCATAAAGAAGAAATTCGAGTAGATTCTGCTAAGGAAAGTAAGGAATATACCTTACAATTCCCATTGGCTTCCATCACGGCACCGGTATTAATAGATAATATCTTCTATGATTTTGATAAGGCTACCCTTACTGCCAACAGTACAAAAGCATTGGATGAATTGGTAAACTTATTGAAAGAAAATCCGAATGTCACCATCGAACTTAGTGCGCATTGTGATTATAAAGGAAGTGCTGAATATAATAAACATCTTTCTCAACAGAGAGCACAATCGGTAGTCAACTATCTGATTCAACACGGAATTGCCAAAGACAGACTTACACCAATGGGTTATGGCAAAGAGCAACCTAAGACTATTAGCAAAAAAGTGGCTGCCAAATATCCATGGCTCAAGGAAGGAGATAAACTGACAACGGATTTCATTCTGAAACAGAATAAAGGAAATCAGGAAATCTGCAATCAAATGAACCGTCGCACAGAGTTTATCGTACTCAGAACGACTTATGGGTTATTTGATGAAAAAGGCAACTTAAAAAATCCTCCTAAGCCTAAGAAGCAGGAGATTTCCAAAGAAGAGGAAGATTTGTTTATATTTGAATAAGAATGAAGCTAACTGCAATCGAGAATGCATAGAAGCCTCGTTATACAAAATGATGGATGCTCACTTTTTATATGCGAGCATCCATCATTTTATTATATCCCCATACACAAAAAATCGTAATCATCCCTAATACGATCATCAATAAATGATGGGAAGCACCCAATACTTCCGTCAAGCGACATACGGCTCTGGGAAAAAACATCATAGCATCTATCCGTATTAGATAAAGGGTATCCAGAAGATTTGTCAAAACCTGACAGTAAAGGACTATACTGATACCAATCATAATACAAGCTATTTTCCATATATGCGCCAAACGACGATAAGTAACCCCTCCTGGAAGAGAAGACATTACACGTTCGGAAAAGCCATCATCAGCTATATCCAAAGAACAATCTGCAAAGAAAGATTGCAACATCTGCTCATCATCAGCAGTAACTTGCTGCTGATGATGAGTTTCCTCTGATATCGTAGATTTTACTTCATTTTCTTTCATAACCATTTTGCTTTAAGTAACTTGCAAGTTTCATTTTACCACGTGAGAGATGTGACTTGACGGTACCAGAAGCAAGTCCTGTAATCTCTACGATCTTTTCTATAGACATTCCATCCATCAATTGTAAAGTGATGCATGTACGTTCTTTATCGCTCAGTATTTTGAGGGCATTTATTAAATCCAATTTTAATCCGTCACTGCTTGCTTGCGCTTGCTTATGAACCACTATTGGACTGTCGATATCTTGAGTTATCTTATGACTTCTCACATAATCATACCAGACATTGTAGGCTATACGATACAACCAGGTGGAAAAGTTAGCCTTCCCCTTAAATCCCACCAGATGGGTATAGGCCTTGATAAATGTATCTTGAGCCAAATCGTCACTCAATTGCTTATCTCCAACAGTTTGCCGAAGAAAAAAGCTACGAATAGACGCCTGGTATTTCCTGACCAACAAGTCAAAAGACTTACGGTCATGAAACATTACCACTTTAGCTACAAGAGCAAAATCATCCAATTTTTCCACTATTTCTATTGCACCACCATTGTTTGATGGAAGGCAGAGAACCAATGGTAGCCTGTCCTGCACCATAAAAAAGTACTAAAGCGCCAATACCTGCCAGAAAATCAGCACCCCATATAGCAAACATAGCGCATAAGCCTGCACCCAAGAAAGCATTTCGCAGTCCTCTTTTAACCAGATATTCATTACTTTGCTTATCTATAGGGCGCGCACTTTCCGGTATTTCAATACCCTTTTCTAAAGCCATAGCCGACAACTTCATCCGATCCTGATTGCGCCTATATAAATAACGAATAATCATAAAGAGGGCAATAAGAGGAGCTAAGAATGTCAGCAAGCCAATCAGACCAAGTAGGATGATAACAAAAAGGAGTACACCTTTTCCAAATACAGTACCTAAGAAATCAAATGGGTCATCATAATTATCTAAACTAAACTGAGAAGGATTATTAGATGTATAAGAAGCAGGATTATTATGAGCAGATACCGCAGACGAAGTATCTACGCTTGTTGTGTCAGAAAATGCATCTATTCCCTCATCATTTTCAGAATGATTTCCCACTTTTTTATCTACCTGTTGAGTAGATGGTGTGTAACGGTGTTTAGGTGCAGAAGAAGCCAATGACTGCTGAAATACACCAAGGCTCATCGCCAAAGCCATAACGATTATTTCTTTTTTCATATCGAATATTTTTACTATTTTATCCACTATTTTGAATTTTTTCTTCTACTAAGACGTATATCTTGCGATTTTAGTTGCAAAGAAACAAAATATTTTTTAAATTTGCAAATGATTTTGAATTAACAAGAAAAAGAATGGCAAGATGACAACAGATAGAAGCACAAAATTACCAGAGGATTTCAAAACTTATACCAAAGAACTTATGGGGGAAAACCTCTTCAATCAACTGATGAAAGGAATTGATGAGAATGCAACTGTCAGCATTCGTCTCAATCCATTCAAATGTTCTGAAGAGACGGTTTTAAACGAAGGAACGACCTCTGGAATAATTCCTTGGTGCCCTTCAACAGGCAAATATTTATCGGAACGAAAGAACTTCACTTTCGATCCTCTTTTCCATGCGGGTCTATACTACGTACAGGAAGCCTCATCCATGATTGTTGATTTAGCCATCCGACAATATGTCAAAGAACCTGTCACCATGCTGGATCTCTGTGCTGCACCAGGTGGCAAATCTACATGCGTAAGAGCTGCTCTTCCAGAAGGAAGTCTTCTTTTCAGCAATGAACCCATGAAGACAAGGGCTCAAATTTTATCAGAAAACATTCAAAAGTTTGGGCATCCGGACGTTGTTGTCACCAACAATTATCCAAAAGATTACAAAAAAACAAAATTGAAATTTGATATTATACTTGCCGATGTCCCATGTTCGGGCGAAGGTATGTTTAGAAAAGATGAAGAAGCCATCAATGAATGGAGTAAAGCCAATGTAAATAATTGTTGGAAACTTCAACGGGAAATCGTAAGTGACATTTGGAACTGCTTAAAGCCTGGTGGGATACTGATCTATTCTACCTGCACTTTTAATGCCCACGAAGATGAAGAAAATGTAGATTGGATAAAAGAGGAACTTGGAGCCGAAATTCTTCCTCTGGATATCGAAAAAAGTTGGAATATTACAAAGAGCCTCATCTATGATGATTCCATGTATCATTTCTTCCCTGGTATAAGCCGCGGAGAAGGATTGTTTATTGCCGTATTACGCAAAAATGGCATATATGAAGGCGATAAAAAGAAAAAGAATCTTGGCAAGAAGAACGCTAAAGGAAAGACCAAAGAACCTTTCACATTAAAAAATAACTGGTTAAGAAATAAGGATGAATGGAATTATACATTAACAGAAAATGATGTATATGCAATCAGCAAGAAATGGACAGAGGCAGTGAAAGAAGCAAACCAATCACTAAGAGTACTTCACGAAGGAATCAAAATCGGAAGTATAAAAGGTAAGGACCTGATCCCTGCACAGTCACTTGCCTTATCGACTGAATTGGATAAGACTGATATTCCACAAGTAGAACTCTCATACGAAGATGCTATCAACTATCTTCGTAAAGAAGCGATTACTTTGCCTCCAACAACACCTAAAGGATATATTATAGTAACTTATCAGAATGTCCCATTAGGTTGGATGAAAAATATAGGCAATCGTGCCAATAATCTATACCCACAGGAATGGAAGATCAAAAGTTCTCACATACCAGAGGGTGATAATCATATTCTGAAATGCAAATCAATATCATAGCATGCCTGGACCAAAACGGTGCGATAGGCTACAAGAACCAACTGCTCTTCCATATCAGAAAGGACATGGAAAGATTTAAGCAACTTACATTGAATCATACCATAGTCATGGGGAGGAAAACATACGATTCTCTCCCCCATGGCGCACTCCCATTAAGACGCAACATCGTGATAACACAACAGGAAATACAACTGGAAAACTGTGAGGTATATCACTCTCTGACAGATGCGCTTGACAAATGTACAGACGACATCATATTTATCATAGGAGGTGAAAGTATTTATAAGCAATGTTTGAATCTTGCCGATAATCTGTATCTTACTATTGTGGATAAAAAAATGCCAAAAGCAGACACATATTTTCCTTCAATCAATTCAGAAAACTGGGAAATCATAGATAAAGAACAGCATAAAGAAATAGAAGATTCAAAAAAAGAAATTTTCTCCTTTTCTTTTATTACATTCAGAAAAATAGGAAATTCCCCCACAAAATAGCAGATTTCATGATGCCACTTTTCAATATCCCCACTTCGTATCAAGTTGCACCTCCACAGTCTTGATGACATTCTTTGTCAGCAAAGCTCGATTCTTCGGCAGAATCTTTATCTCCTGATAATCGGCAGGATAATACACTTTGCCATTTCTGATCAAGATACCCATTCTGTTTGGAGCAATCTCAAAGATGGCGAAACCACCCACGAAATCATGGATTTTCCAATACACAGGTTGCAGGATGATGTCATCACCCACACGAAGTCCCCATCTGCCCGAAACCTCAAATGGCTTTACATTCTGTAGATATTCGTAGCGCTGCTTGCGTGTCTGTTCCTGTTTCTGCTTGTCATATTGCGCCACAAACACCATGTCGTTGCTTACTACGATTACTCCATTTGCCTTTTTGACAGATGGTGGTACCGTACCCTTTCCTGCCCTCAAACCAGCGTACATTGCTTCCCAATTTCGCTCTTTATCGGGCAAGCCGAACTTACGGTAGTTTCCTACATTGTCCAATATCATGCACACCTTGTCCTTCTGCTTGTGGTTGATGCGCAGTCCACGCCCCACCATTTGCAAGTATTTGGCAAGCGAAAGCGTAGGGCGAGCCATCTGGATATACTCTACGTCAGGACAGTCAAAACCCTCATCAAAGAGGTTCACGTTCACCAAGCAGTCCAATACTCCATTTCTGAAAGCCTCCACCATCCGCAGTCGGGTGTTGGCAGGAGTCTTGCTGTCCAATGCTACCGCCTTGATGCCCATCGCCTCGTAGAAAGAAGCTATCATCTGTGCATGGGCGATATCGATGGCATACACGATGCCTTTCTTGCCATTGGCATATTTCACTATACTCTCATATAGTCGTTTGATGGATTGAGGCACATTCAGTTTCTCGTCCATCTCCTTGACAGAATAGTCGCCGTCACTGCCACGCCCCTTCAGGCTATTGATAGTCAACTGGTCTTGCGAGAACTGTCCAATTACCACATAGTCGTAGGGAGCAAGATAGCCACGCTTGATAAAATCCTGGGTTGGAGGCGATGTCAACAGTTTTCCAAACAACTTGCCGAAAGATTCCTTCTTCATACGACAAGGCGTAGCCGTCATGCCTAATTTCAACGCCATTCTATTGCGCAGGAACAAGTCCTGATAGGAACGAGCCAAGGCATGATGAGCCTCATCCACCACAATCAGCCCAGGCGTGCATTCAGCCTGTTCCAGTTCTCCGATATGTCTGCCGAGCCATTGGATGGAAAGCACACGAATCCTAACTTTGGCTTCCATCACCATTTCCTTTTCGCCATACTCCAAGCAAAATCTGTCAAGTGTTTGTTGCATCTGTTCCACCAGCTCACGTCGGTGCGCTACAATCCACACCTCACCTTTCTCATGGTTGTCAAGAAACCACTTCACCACCGAAGCCATCACATACGTCTTGCCAGTACCCGTAGGCATCTGCACCAACACCGAGTAGTTTTCCACATATTCCTTCCTCTTCCGAAAAGGAGTAAACGAATTCTTTGTCAGTTTCGTGATAATCTTCTCCAACATCTCCTGTTGGTAGTCAAAAAGTTTTATTTTCTTCATTCAACACTTAACATTCAACTATTAATCTTTATTAATTTTACATAGAGACATATCATATATATGGGATATATTATGTATCTTTGCAACCGAAGTTAAACCATAATTTTTTAGCATATGAGTTCAGTAACATTAACACCATCTAAGAGAAAGATTATAGACTTGAATGAAGATACATTCAAAACACTTTCTATTATGGCAATTCAAAAAGGAACCAATCTCAAGAAATACATCGAAGATGTGTTAAATGAGTTAGCAGAAAACTATGAAGATGCCAAATTGTATGCAAAATTGAGCAAGGAAAATCCTGATGGAAACATTATGCTCAATGAGCAAGAAAAAGCTGATCTAGAAAACTGGCTTGGCGTATGAAAGTTGATTACTCTAAAGAGTTTGAAAAATCTCTAAAGAAATTATCAGGAAAGATGCTTGATTCAATACGGCGTGTTATTACTGAGGTAAAACAAGCCGAGAACATCAAAGACATTACAGACTGTACTAAGCTTGTTGGTTATAGTAACATTTATCGCATTCGTATCGGCGACTATCGTGCATTTTTTACATTTCATATAGAACTTGTAGATGATACTGTCAGATTTAAATATCTCACTTCCCGTGGCGAGGCTTACGGAAAGAAAGTAATGACAGAATTAAAACGAATCGATAAGGAATAAACTAATTTACAAATCCACATTTTGAAACTATTCAAGGTGTGGATTTTTTAGGTTACAAAAAAAGCAAGCACCCCTTCTGCAAGTCAATCCCTTCCCTTACAACCAATGATTTTAGCAAGTCTTCTCCCTGCGGGTTCATCCCCGCTAAAACAACCTGGCGAGGGTTCTGATGCCCCGCCAACCTTATAGCGAAGCGGTTAAGAGCGACAGGAGGAGCGGTTACATCCCTCGCCCTTTTGTAAAGGGAGAGGGCTTGGGAGTGGGTTAAGGATTCCCTCTTCGCAAGAGGGGAACAGGGGAGTCGAAAATGCCTTCCTTAACGGTAAGGAAGGACGGGTTGGTTTTCGAAAAAAGCTTCTTCGCAAAAGGGAATCCTGGGAATCGAAAAACTATAGATTTTCAACCCATTTTCTCCCACTTTTCGTAAAAGCAGACCACAAATATAGGCAACATGCAATGATACCTACCCCACCTAAAACTATGTACATTCCTTCCATAATCATTTTTTCTTTAATATGTTATCAGCAAACAGCGCTAAGAAAACAGTAGCAAACAATCCCACACCAAGCAAAAAAGCATATGGTTTAGCATCATCTACACCAAGTACCAAACCTACCACAGCCACAACAACCATTGCTGTAAAGCTGGTATTTGCAAGTTGATATATAAACTTTTGCTCAGGTTTTCTCTACGGGTCTTTTCTTTCTCCTTATCTTCTTTTGCTGTCATAGCTTACGTATTTTTTATCTCTGCAAATATACGATAAAAACTAATATAGTCCAACTTATTTCCTTATTTTTTAGCAATCTTTATCTTTTGAACTACCCACATATTCCTGTTAGGATATAGGCAACCAAGCCTTAAACTACGCTTTTATCAGTTACATAAACCAAATAAAAATCCCTCCAGCAAGGCGGTCCCATCCCGCACAGCAATTCTGGCGAGGGCTTTGATGCCCCGCCAACCTTATAGCGAAGCGGTTAAGAGCGACAGGAGGAGCGGTTTCCTCTTCTTCCCTGAGGGGAGAAGACCGAGATGAGAGGTGGAGCCTTCCTTA
>USJD01000027.1 GCA_900554835.1 uncultured Prevotella sp.
GAATCTTCTTGTGGTTCTGCTCACAATAGATTGCTATTCTGAAAGCATCCAGTTCATCAGTCTTGATACGGTCTAGAGAGCGCTGGTCATCATCCAAGTCTGGCTCGAAGCGATGCATTTTGCGAGGTTCCACCATACCATAGATATATTCTTTGGATTCCAGCCATAATCTGAAGTTTTGGTTATAGAGTCCAGTATATTCCATACAGAACAAAAAGGTATCGAAGTCTTTTCCTACCTTTGCGACCCAGGAGCCAATCTTTTTGAACCCAGCATCATCATTGCTCACCTTAATATGAGCATTCTTCCAGTCGATGGTTTCACCATCATAATAAGCAAGGTCGAGAGTCTTCTTGGAGACATCTACGCCAAAGTAAAGTTCCTTATCCATATTATTGACATTTTAGCATTAAATGGAAACAAGAAAACATTTGGCTTGGCGAAGGACTGAATCAAAAAATAGTGATATTCTAGAGTGACATACAGTTCACCTTAACACCCGTTAACCAATTCGTTTAAACTTGTTTCCAGGTGCAAAGGTAAAAGAGTGATATAGTGTTTTATTACTTTGCAATATACTTTCTGTTGTTATGGATATAAATACCCTTGTTGAGAGCCTGCAAATCGCTTGTAGAAGCGTTCTTGATTACCAGGCGACCGCTGAGGTCATAGACGTTGTTGTCATTCTTAACTTTTACATCGGATGTAATACCTTTGATACCATTAGTGTTATTTTTTGTTCCTTTAAGGGTGATAACCCATGCAGCTTGAGCATCCTGTGGAGTAAAGGTCATGACTTCTGTCGCAGGTGTAGCTAATGTAATATCGTAACTGGTGTCTGTGCTTGTGGTTGTAGTACGGCTTGGAAAGCTGTATTTGTCAGAAGCATAATTGACACCATCTAATTCAGATAAGTAGCAATTCTTATTATCTTCATTAGTATAACCAGCGAATGTAGCAGATGTAATTGTTACGTTTTCTGGTAAGTTGATCGTAAACTTTACTCCTTTGCTATACTTGATGGTATTGCTTTTAGCAGTGGCATAAGCTTTGCTGGAAGTGATGGAACAACCATTGTTGAAATTCCATGTTGTTTGGGTATTACCATTTGTCAAATTGCAGGTGTTTGCAGCTAAAGTATAGGTAACGTTTTCTGCTTCTCCTGGAGTTGGATCTACAGTTGAACTACCTGTATAATCACCTGTGAGATTTTTTACTTCATATTGGGTAGCAATAAGCTTTCCATCCTTGCTATTTGTAATCTTGCAACCATTTTTAAATGTTATACCATCCACAAATGCAAGGAACATACCTTTTTGGGCTTCTACTTGAACATTATCTAAGGTTATGTTCTTGACATAGCTTTCCGGTAAGCCATAGATGTAGATAGGGAAATATCCCTTAGCACTTGTATTGTATGGAGTACCTATAGATGTCACATTCTGAATAAGAATGTCGCGGAAGGCTGGTGTCTTTGGGGTTACTTCTGCTGCTGTGGCTTCAGATGGAATTGGCTTTGTACTCAGATCGTACCAAGTTTCGATATAAATAGGGTTTCTCACTCCTGTCATTGTACAATTACGGAAAATGAGATTATATACATCGCCACTTCTATCACGTTGTGATTTCAAGCGGAATCCACTATCTGTATTCTTGAAAGTGAGGTCCTCATAAATAATATCATGCATGTTATTGGTAAAACTGCCAAATGATGCACCATGTCCTGTACCCATTTTAGAATTCCAGACGTGTACATACTGGGCATTATCATCGCAAACTACGTTGTCATCACCCGTACTGATGTTGCAGTCGTAGATGTTTACATGGTGCCCCCAGATAGAGATTCCGTCTGTGTTGTGTGATGGTTGTTCTGTCTTTGTATCTGAGGCAGGATTATAAATCGTCACATCATGGATAGTTGCATGGCTTGCCTTACCACTATTGCTGATGGTAAGATTTACACCTGGGGTGTTCTGAATTTTTATATTTCTAACCATGAAACGAGAACCCTGTTCGAAACGGATCATCGCTCCTGGATTGAAAGTCTCCTTGTTATCGCGAGCCTTCCACCATCGAGTTCCTTGTCCATCAATGATTGATGTCTCGCCTTCACCCTCAATAATGATATCATTTTGTTTTCTGTTCTTACAACCAATAAAGATAGTCTTGTTGTTAGGCGCCTTACCATATTCCACGAGCTTCAGGGTAGCACCTGCGCAAAGGTGGAGTACTGTTTTTGACTTGATGCTGAGCACTTCAGTTGTACTTGTTATCTGGTCTGTACTGCCAAACATCCAAGTACCAGCAGGAATTACGACCATACCGCCAGTAGTAGGAACAGCATCAAGGGCTTTCTGAATAGCTTTGGTGTTATCAGCTGCCGATATAGATGCACCATAGTCTTTGATGTTAAACGTATTTTCTGATGTGATGGCTGGCATTTGTGGTAATTCAACTGCTGTCCATCCTTCAGGAGTATTCTGAGCATTTTGCTCAGAAGTAATACCAGTAAAAGTCTGAGCCTTGGCAATGCCTGGCAGAGCCAAGAGTGCTGAAAGCACGATAGTTTTGATGATTGATTTTCTCATTGTAATTTAGGCTAAATTTTATTTGTGGCAAAATTACAACTATTCTTTATAATATAAGGTATAATAAACTCAAAATAATACGAAAACGATTGCGTAGTAGAAAAAAAAGTGCAACGCTCAAGTCGAACATTGCACTTTCTATGTGTTTATGAATTTAACTTTTTGATTTCCTCTATAGATAATCCTGTAGATTGGGAAATGATGTCTATTGGTGTATTTAAAGCAAGAAGTTTGAGGGCGATTTCTTTGGTCTTTTCTTTTTTCCCTTCAGCTCTTCCTTCAGCTCTTCCTTCTACTCTTCCTTCAGCTCTTCCTTCGATTCTTCCTTCTGTTAGACCATCTTGATATCCTTCGTCACGGCTGGTATCGAAGAGGCTCTTCATGTGCCTAACTGCTTCTAAATGGCGGAAATAGGCTTGTTTGTCTTTTTGAGAGAGTGAATCTACACGCAGACGTTCGCGTGCCTCTGGTAATCCTGCAGCAGTGGCTTTTGAACTGATAGAACCTGTTTTTAGAAATTCAATCCATTCATCAAGTGGAGTAGTTGCTACCTTGTCAAAATCATTGACACGTAGTATGTAGTACTCTGGGAATAAGTCACCAGGACTCTTCCTTAACTCCAATTTATCATCTTTGATGCCAAAGAATTTCTCATTCTGTCGGATGGAGAGTTTAAGTGTATCATGTGGTTCGTGTTCACCGACGAACTCGGTTTTGCCATGGTAAACATAATCTTTGCCTTGTCCCAGTTCAAAATAGACGATGTTGATGGAATACACCTTGCGGACAGCTTCGTATGGCTTGCCAAGACCAATATATTCCGTTATCGCTTTAGAAACTCCATAGAGCATGCGATGGAAATAGGTTTGCTCTCGACTGTTTTGTACTTCAATGATGCACAACTGCTCGTTTTCGCTTTCTGCCAGAATATCTACTCGGTTATATTTATCGTCCTCGTCTTCTTGGTTGCTTTCGCTTTCCAGAAAGCGGTGAATTTTAAATTTCTTTCCAAGTAATGAAGACAGGAAACCTTCAAGCACAACATAGTTTGCCTTGTTGCGCAGCAGACGTTTCATCGCCCAGTCGAATCTTATATAGTTTTCTCCGTTCATTGTCATTTCTTATTTGCTTAATACTTCGCTGCAAAGATACGCTTTTTATTCTAAACTTCCAAGAAAATCAAAAAAAAAGTGCAACGCTCAAACTTGAGCATTGCACTTTAAATATTTAGGAGATGAATTTTAATCCTCTACTACATACCAGCGTGGGTCACCAGCCTTTTCCTTCAAAGTACCAGCCTTGATGGTAAAGTCGCCATTGGCTGGGTCCTTGAACAACTGGGTAGAGCTGAACTCTGTATCATTCACGCCCTTAATCACCTTGAAGAAGTCTGTTGTTCTGAAGCTGTTAGCTACAGAAGCAGGAGTCTTGCTTCTGATGTTCTTGTTGGTAGCCTCATCAGCACTCTTACCGAAGATACAGTTCTCAATAGTAAAGGTGTTTGGACCAAATGTATCAGCATTGAAGTCAACAAAGAACTGGCCGTTACCATTACAGTTGTAGAATGTGCTGTTCTTGATGGTGATGTCCTGCATATCTGTCTTCTTGCTGAAGATAAATACCTTACCGGTTACACAGATACTGTTGAATGTACAGCCGTCAATCTCTACGTTGTCGAGATGACCTTTACCGCTTCCTGCATCTACATGGATGAATCCATAACCTGCGCAGAGTTTGGTGAAGATACTGTTCTTCAAGGTAAGTTTGCCGATAGACTTAGCATCACTTCCCTGGATACGGAAGAATGATGTTTTGATATTGCTAACCTCGCAATCCTCCAAAGTGAACTCGCTTATGGTACAAGCCTTGCTCTGGTTGATGAAGTAGCCAGCACCATTCTCTTCCAATTTCACGTTCTGGAACTTGATGAATGCATGAGAACCTGCAACATCGAAGTTCTTGTCGAGGGTGATGGTTGGAGTCTCCCCACCTGCCAAACCGAAGAATGTAACAGACATTCCGTCTGGGATGGTTACGTTGGTCTTGCCACCATCTGAATCATTTGTGCCGTAGAGAGCAACCTTGGCACCGGCTGGGATACCGATGGTTGCGCTATAGTTGGTCTCGTTGCCTGCGGCAGCCTTTGCCTGTTCAGCAATCTCATCGATAAGAGTCTGTGAGATGACTGTTACATCGCTGGAAAGTGAATACTTATAGTTAGCTGCTGGCATGGCTGCAGGAGTTGTAATCTGCAACTGACCGCGCTTTACGTCATTCTTATAGATAATGATGTTATAAGTGCTTGTTGGCTGTAAGCCAGCAAGCGTATATTTACCAGCTGCCTTTTCCTCATCAGTCAGATTGATAGTCTGGATGTTCTCTGCATCGTTGGCGTTGGCGTAAGTGATGTGAGTCACCTCAGCACCTGGAGTCCAGCTCAAGTTAACATGATCCTCGAAGAGGTCGGTTGCCTCTACATTGTTGAAGATTTGCTCTGCCTTTGTCTTGAAAGATGAACCATCCTTGTAGTAAACCCATTTAGACTCGTTAGCAGTAGAAGACATAGCCTTTACACGCATGTAGTACTTGCTGTCGCCATCGAGACCTGAGAGAACTACTGGAGAAGAAGTCAAGGTCTTATCTTCTCCGAACTTGATGATGTTAGCATTCTCAACACCCTCGTAAAGAGAGTCCTTGCTTACCTCGAATACATAGTACTCTGGTGAAGGAACTGCTTTTGATGTGAAGGCAGAGAATGTAACAGTAGCTGATGTTTCGGCAGTTTCAACGGTGATTTTGTCACCGTTGAGACCGAATAATCTTGACAGGCTGCCATCTACGTCCCAGTCATTGCCATCGGTACAAGAAGTAGCCGATAAAGCCAAAGCCATCATAGATGCTGTGCCCAATATGTTTTTAATGCTCTTCATTTTCTTGTCTTTTTTGATTAAAGATGAATTAGTCTGCATAACCATAAGAGTTGTGAATCTTACCGTTGGTTGCAGAGATGGTTGTAGAAGCGATTGGCATGAGGTAGCGGTTCTTCACTGCTACGTTATCGCCAACCAAACCGCTGCTGATAGATGGAAGGTTTACGTCAACCTGTGTATCTGAACCTGTATCCAACTTAGCTGCACCGAATGAGTCGATACTGCCATCGTAGTCAGCAGATGTCTTTCCGTCAGGAATACCATACCATGTTACGCTAGAGAAGTCAATCTTGGTTTTCTTCTCATCCAGGTAGTTGAAGTAGATGGTCTTCTGGTAAGTACCGTCTGCAAGTTCTGTCAGGTAAGTCTGCTTGAACTCATTGATCTTTTCTGCGAGGAGGTTCCAACGAATCAGGTCGTACTTGCGGATACCTTCACCTGCAAACTCCCACATGTTCTCCTGAACGAGAGCATTGAAGAATGCGTCCTTGTCAGAAGCAATGTTGTTGACGTATGCCTTAGCTTCATTCTTGTCAGCCTGGTTGAAGGCACGGGTGTGTACTGCTTCCAGAGCCTGGCGGGCTGTCATGCCGTTTGCTGAACCTTCGTAGTTGGCATCAGGGTTACCTGCCAACTCGTTCATGCACTCAGCATAGTAGAGCAATACCTGAGCATAGCGCATCTTTACAGGGTTGATACCTGTAGTGTGCTTAGCTGTAGCCTTCAAGTTGTTCTGCAACCAAGTATTGTTCATCTTGCGGGCATCCCACTTACCTACATACATACCGAAAGGAGCATTCTTCAGCATGTTCTCAACAGTGTTGCTGCCGTCCTGCTTGATTTCGAAGTTGGCGCAGGTGATGTCACGGCGTGTATCCTTCTTGTCGTAAGAATAGAGCAGAGGAGCTGTAACCTTCATCTTACCAGATGAGTTGCCATAGCCATATTCTGTTGTAACACCATTCATGCGGACACCCACTGTGTAACCCAACTCTCCTGTTACGTTCTCACCGAAAGGAATCTCGAAGAGGTTCTCGTGGTAAGTCTTGTCGAGAGAGAGCTGGTTAATCAAGTACCACTCGTTCTCGAAAGATGGGTTGAGGTTGTGAGTATTGTCGTTGATGATAGCAGACCAGTGCTTCAGGGCACGCTCGTAGAGAGCCTTGCGGTCTGCTGCACCAGGGCGCTGTGTTGGATAAGTAGCATCGCTGTAAGATGCTGTCTCATATCCGTCCTTAGCCTTCTCGCGAATCACGTAGCCAGCACGTGTCATGGCAATCTGTGCCAGGAGTGCGTGAGCATAACCCTTGGTTGTGCGCTCTGTGGTATAGCCTGATGCCTGGTCTGCCCATGGCAAGTATTTGATAGCCTCATCCAGGTCGTTCATCAGGGAATCCATAATCACGTCGCGGTCGGTCTTCTCCAGGTAAGCGTTGCTCAAGTCAGCCTTTGATGCTTCTACCTTGAAAGGAATATCGCCGAAAATACGAACCAGGTCAAAGTAAACCATGGCACGGATGGTGAGTGCCTCGCCGAGGCTGCGCTCCATAGATTTCTGGTTAGCACCGCCGGCAGTGAGAGTTGCGCTGCTGCGGATACCCTCGATAATCTGGTTGGCATCCTCGATGATACCATACTCAGCATCCCATACGCCGCTAATCTTGCTCCATCCCGGGTCCATGTTATAGTTCATGTTACCACGTTCACTTGAGGTGTTGGTAGCATTGCTGCCAAGACCGTCAATCAATTCGCAGTCGCTGTTCAGGTTCCATACAATAGACAGGTCCTGTGCGTAGGTACGGTCCTGAGCCATTCCGCCATAGAGCTTATTGACGCGAAGATTGGTATAATAAGGTGAGGCGTAGGTATTCTCTGCAGTCATTTCTGATGGAGAGGTCTGATCCAGGAAGTCGGAGCATGAAGACAATCCTAATACGCCTGCCAATGCAAATGCATATAATATCTTGTTCATTGTTATTATCTTATAAAGTTTTAGAATGTAACGTTAATACCACCTACGAAGGTGCGGCTCTTTGGATAAGCTGCATAATCGATACCTGGTGTCATTGGGTTCTTCTTAGAACTTGTATCAACCTCTGGATCGTAGCCTGAGTAGTTAGTGAAGCAAAGCAGGTTGTAACCTGTGAAGTAGATGCGTACGTTCTGCATATAGCACTTGTTTACCCACTTCTTTGGCAAGGTGTAACCCACTGTTACGTTCTGCAGACGCAAGAATGATGCATCTTCTACAGCATAGCTGATGAGCTGCATGGTTGATACGCCTGCTGGATTGTAGATATTGGCGTTGGCATTAATCTCGTTCAAGCGGTTCATCACGTTCTCTACACCACCATACTCTGCGATGAGGCTAGCTGATGGGCGGCCGATGTTGTTACCGTTGGCTGGGTCAATCCAGGTATAGCGGTTGCCTACGTTGAAGTCATCCACCAGGTTGTAGTTCTTGGCTGAACCTGCATAGAATGAGTTGGCAAGCTTGGTACCGTTCACCAGCTTGTTGCCTAGTGAGTAGTTGAAGAACAGGTTGAAGTCGAAGTTACCAACGTGACCGTCGAAACCGAAACCACCCGTTGTGGTAGGTACGGTGTTACCCAGACGCTGCTTTACAGCATCACCGTTTTCGTCAACTTCTACCTTGGCAACGCCTGGATAGAGGTTACCGCCGAAGAGCTTGTAGCTGTTGTCCTTTACGCCTTCTGCCAGTGCCCAGGTGCCGTTTTCTTTCAATACCAAGTCACCCTTGCCTGTTGAGGCATCAAATACGGTGTAGAAACCGTTGCTCTTGTAGCCCCAAAGCTCACCGAGGCGACCGCCTTGCTCTACGCGGAAGTCTTCATACTTGGCGATGGTAGAACCACTCCAGTTAGAACTCTGCCATGGGTTCTCCATGTTCAACTCATCAATCTTGTTCTTGTTATAAGATATGTTGAAGTTGAAGTTCAAGCCGAAGTTCTTCTTGTCCACGATTACGGCATTGAGCGCCAACTCAACACCCTTGTTAGAGGTCTTACCGAAGTTCTGGAACTGGTAAGTGTAACCGGTGTTGGAAGGAATAATGCTCTGCATCAAGAGATCCTTGGTAGTATTCCAGTAGAAGTCTAATGTACCGCTGAGGCGACCATTGAAGAAACCGTAGTCGATACCGAAGTTACGGGTCACTGTGGTTTCCCACTTCAAGTCTGGATTATAGAGATATTTACCATGCTCAAGCATCGAAGCTCTGTTCTCATCGAAGAATGGAGCCTTTGATGTGTTGTCTGCCATAGAGTAGGTGGTAGTCAACAAACCAGAGTTGATACGGTTGTTACCTGCTGTACCGAAGCTCAGACGGGCCTTCAAGTTAGAAAGCCAGCTGGAAGCACCCTTCAGGAACTCCTCGTCAGACATACGCCAAGCCAAGGCTGCTGATGGGAAGATACCCCAACGGTTGTCCTTGCCGAACTTGCTTGAACCATCGGCACGAAGCGTAAATGTTGCTAAATACTTGTCGTTGAGCGTATAGTTGATTCGGCCGAAGTAAGAGAGAATGTTCTCCTCTGCCTTGATATTACCCTCGTTTGGAAGAGCTTTACCTGCTGCTGTGTTTGCCAATACCTCGTTCAATGTGAATGAAGTAGGGAAGGCTACAGAAGTGTTGGTGCGGGTTACGTCCTGGCTGCTGCTCCACTCCTGACCTACCAATACATTGATGTGGTCACGACCATGGAAAAGCTTCTTGTTGTCGTAAGTCAATGTATTTGCGTTACGCCAGTTCTTGTTCTCCAAGCGTACGAACTGTGCCTGTGGCTGACCGTTGTAACCATACTTAGAGTTGGTAGTTGCATTAGAACCCCAAACCTGGTCGGTATTGTTATACTTCCAGCCATAGCCGAACTCAGAACGGAATGTGATATTTTTGAATGGCTTCCAGTTTAAGCCAACGTTGTAGTTTTGCTGGAAACGCTCCTGATACTTATAGGTATCGGTGATACGCTCTGTTGGGTTACGGCGTGTAGATGTGCTGTTCTCCTCATCATCGTCTGATGTACCAGAGAGAGGCTCTACCGGGTTCCATCTTACGGTGTTGGCAACAACTGAGTTTGCTGCACTCGACTCGTTGGTATCTGCACCACCATTCAAGCCATCCAGCTTGGTGAATGCCATACGTCCATTGAAGTCGAGAGACAACCACTTGTTCAGGTTGGCATTGATCTTGGCGTTTACATTGTTCTTGGCGTAGCCAGAACCCTGCATGATGCTCTTCTCGTCGTTGTGAGAGAAACCGATGTTGTACTTGATATCCTTGGTACCACCGCTTACGTTCACGTTATACTGTTTCTGGTTACCTGTACGGCCGAATACCTCATCCTGATAGTCACGTCCTTCGATAGACTTCCAGATGTCGAGATCGTTGTAGTTACCATAGTCAGTGCTACCCAACTCATACTGATAGTATGCATAGTCGTATGGAGACATAGTCTTCACCAACTTAGAAACCTTCTTGTAGCCGAGAGAAGCATTGAAGTTTACCTGAGTCTTACCCTCAGAACCGCTCTTGGTTGTAACGATGATAACACCATTGGCACCACGAGCACCATAGATGGCTGTAGAAGAAGCATCCTTCAATACGTCGATGCTCTGGATTTCGCTTGGAGCGATGTCGCTGATAGAGCTTACAGGGAAACCATCTACGATGTAGAGAGGAGAGTTGTCCTGTGAAAGAGAACCACCACCACGCACGCGAATCTTCACGTCAGCATCTGGTGAACCCTCGGTGGTGGTGATGTTCACACCCGCCATCTTACCGGTCATCGCCTCGCTCACGTTAGATACAGGAATGTTGGCAATCTGCTTATCGCTGATAGAAGAAACAGAACCTGTAAGGTCCTTCTTTCTAACAGTACCATAGCCGATAACGACTACGTCATTCAAGCTGTTTGCTTCGTCTTCAAGTTTTACAGTAATGTTAGTTTTACCTGCAACGTTCACTTCCTTAGATTTCATACCGATGTAAGTAATCTTCAGTTTGTTACCTTTGCCTTTCAAGTTTACGGTGAAATTACCATCAATGTCAGTCACGCCACCATTACCTGCTACACCTACCTCCATGACAGATGCGCCGATAATAGGCTCGCCCGTATTGTCAGTAACAACGCCCTTAACGGTCTGCGCTGAGATGCTCGTTACACAGAACATCAATGCACCTGCTAACGCAATTTTCTTTTTGTTTGAATTACCAGACATACATTTATTTTGGTTAGATTAGTGAAATATTGTATAATTCTGTGCAAATATACGAATATTAGTTTATCTGACAATACATTTTAATAAAAAAAATAACGTAAACGTTTGCAAAATTCTCCCCCAAATAACGTTTCTGTGTATTGTGTCAGTTAACACAAAAATCCCCCACAAGAGGACATCGAACTTCTTTCGATGTCCTCTTGTGGGGGATTAACTATGATTTTCGTTGCTTCAATGCAACATCTTCCAATTTAGCTTACTTGATGATAATCTTGCTTGTCTTCTTGCTACCGTCAGACATGGTCTTTACGACGATGTTGATACCTTTCTGGAGGTTAGAGAGTTGAGTGCCATCAGCTGCAAAGATTGCTGTCTTGATGACTGTTGCTGCTGTTGTCATGGTGCTATTGATTCCTGTACTAACAGTGCCGTTTGCAGTACCGAAGCCACCCATACCATTTGCTGCACGAACTGTGAAGGATGCTTTATCATCATTTACAATCAATGAATTCTCTGTAGTCAACGTATAGAATTTGCCATCTTTTGCTACGAGATACATTTTTGCATCACCTGTCCATGAAAGCTTGCCGTTGCCCAATGTTGCCGCTGTGGCTGTGGTCTGAGAAGCGAGGTCGGCTGGCTTCCAGTTGGTAAATACCTTGTCGAGGCTGAACTCGGCTGCTTTCTCTGCAGTGATGATGGTGTTGTACTCGCTTACTTCCTTATCCTTGGTAAACTTCACGATGTTCTCGGCTGGAGAAATCACCTTACCATCTTCATCAAGAGTGTTGTACTCGAAGAAGTTCTTGGCAACTACGTTCATACCACCTGTTGTCCAGCGGGTAGAAGCTATCTTGGCTGCCGCATTCTTGTCGAGGATGGTGTTGAGGAATGCACAGTTGGCTGTACCGCCCCAAGAGCGACCGAAAGTAAAGCTGTCTGTAGCAGAACCTACAATCTTGCAGCCGTCGAATACGTAACCATACTTGGTGCCGTCTGTATAAGAGGCTGTAATGTATGAACCTTTACCTGGTTCCAATGTAAGTGTACACTTGTTGAAGAATGCATCACCACCGCCGCAGATGAAGTCTACGATTCCGTGGATATCTGAATCTTCGAAGTAGTACTGACCCTTATTATTGTTGCTGTAGTAAGTGTCCTGATAAGAAAGCATCTTCACATTCTTGCAGATGGTCTGTGTACCCTTGTCCTGGAGGCAGACTGCACGACCGGTACTGTTGTTGAATGGATAAGCATTCTTCAGTGTGAGGTCCTGCATGTAGAGACCTGTACTTGTATTATACAATGTTGCAGTTACGCCGATACCTTCAACCTCTGGCTTGTTGACGATGATGGTGTTGTCCATGCTCTCACCGATAATGGAAATGTTGTTTCCGCTGATGTTGGTGAGACACTTGTCGCCCAAATCGTATGTTCCGTTTGGCAAGAAGATGTACGAACGGGCAGCATCTGCTGCTGCATTAGCTGCATTTACTACTTCGAGTGTTGTCAGGAAGCTGTTGGTATCGCCAGCCTTTACTGTGTACCAGTTGCCATCTTGAGCATAGGCTGGTTCTGTCATGTTTACGATGCTGAGACCGTGGAGGTAAGCAGTAGCTGCGAATGTAAGTGTGTACTCGCCACTTTCTGTAGAGTTGTTCTGCAGGATTGCGCTGAAACCATCCTTGCTTGCCTTGGCATCTACGCTTGCAATCATATTACCTTTAGGGTCTGTCAATGTGATGTTGCCTGTGGTTGAAAAATTGCAGAGAGTTAGTTTGATGTAACCTTTTCCACCCATCAAGATTTTAATCTTGTCGCCTGCAGAGAAAGACCAACCATGTGTGGTGTCGTGCCATTTGCCGTTGCCCTCAACACAGAAAGCCTCATGGTCGTCTGCACAGAAACCTTCTTTCTGAAGATTGAAGTCGTAGCGAGCTGTTGTATTGGCCGTTTCGATGTCAGTAACGACTGCATAGAGTTTTGCATCTGATGTGAAGGCAGATGATGTAGTGTATTTCTTTTCATCCTGTTCCTGTGAAGGTGCCCAACCGCGGAATTTCTTTCCGTCAGCTACGGTTACCTTTTCTTCTGCCTCTTGATTGAAAGAACCGATTATAGCATCCTGCTCAACCTTTTGGGTGCCGATAACAGTAGTTCCGTCTATATTATAATAGGTGAGAGTGAAGTCTGGCTTGAATGCTACGGTCAGCTCGTATGTTGCTTCATCACCATTTGCTTCTACCACGATAGTCACTACAGTCTTCTGGTCGTTGCCCTCGCCTGTAGTAGTATAAGTTGTACTCTTGATAGTTCCGTTGTCTGCTGTGATGTCTGTAAGAGGATTGCTCTCGCTGATGAGTGTTGCCTTCTTTGAGATAAGGAGGGTTGCCAATTGTTTACCGGTAGCATCTTCATTGAAGATGTCAACAGCCTGATATTTTTCTCCGTTGAGGCTGAAGCTTCCGAGCATAGGCGATTTGCTCATATCTACGTTGCCATAGATAGCGAGGTCGGTAACGTAAGCGTTCTGGCCGAGGTTGAAGTTCTCGAATTTAATCTGACAGTTGGTGCGGTTTACATCGAGAGTCAGGTCTTCGCCCTTGGCATTTACGATAGCTACGTTGTGGATTGCTACCCAGTCTGCATCGCCATCGCCCTTTACAGATACCTTGATACCACGCTTGCCGCCGGTAGCCGCCTGGTGGAGGGTAATCTTGGTGATGCTAGCCAATGGAGATGTTACTACGCTAGGTTCTGCAGCCTTGTATTCGCCGGTGTATTTGGCAGTCTGCATGAAACCGGTAATTTCTGGGAACTTAGCGTTGGTACCTGCTGGGTAAACGCCCACGCCATTGAATGTAAAGCTGAGTTTCTCCTTGCTGTAGAGGGTCTTCACCTTTACCACCTCGTCGGTAGCCTTGGCACGGTCGATGGCCTCCCAGTTGGTGAAATCGGTAGAGTAGAGAGCCTTTTCTTGGATGGAACTTACGTGCACTACTTTAACCTGATAGAGGTAGCAGCCACCAGTGGCTATTACTTCAACATAGCCTTGAGCTACTTCTGCAGAAGTGGCTTTGTGGTTTGTGACATCTGCTGTCGCTGCAACACCACCAATAGTATAATTGTGATAGTTAGGATAACTTGTTACAGTAACTACATCTTTGGCAGACTTCACAGGAATCTGAAGTTTTGTGCCTGTATTAAACTGGGCATCGCTTGTTCTTCCTTTTAGTTTGCCGGTTGTTGCATCAATGTGCATAGTGATGCCCTCAACTGTTGAATTTACATCACCAGTTGTGCCTTGAAAATTAGTTGCGGTATTGATACCTTCAGGCAAATTTTTCTGAAAGTCCCATATCGCAGTAACATCTTGTGCTTTTGCAATGCATGCAAAGACAAGTAACAGACTAAGCAGTCCGAATCTCAGTAGATTTCTTTTCATTGTTTGTTACTTTTAGGTTTAAATTTATAATATTTTATATTTATTTTTGTATAGTTTTACTTGTTTGTTTCAAGTATGATGAATCCACTGCGATTTGTTGCCTAAATAGATTCACGTGGCAAAAATACAATAAATATCTGTAATATGTATGTAAGATGCCGGTGAAATGCACGTAATCGTTTGCGTGAGATTTCTCTACTTTTCTGTTCTATTTTATCAGATAATGTGTTACTTTTGCAAACGAAAATAAGCTAATAACTTAAATTTTCAAACA
This sequence comes from uncultured Prevotella sp., assembly GCA_900554835.1. GTDB lineage: Bacteria > Bacteroidota > Bacteroidia > Bacteroidales > Bacteroidaceae > Prevotella. The sequence goes on from USJD01000027.1 coordinate 14,479, forward strand.
AATTACAGATTAATAAACTTAAAACGTAACAATTATGAAGAAATTCTTTACTCTTATTGCAGCTGTCGCTATGGCAGCAAGTATGAACGCTCAGACTTTGTCGTTTGATACAGATTATGCAGCTGGTTCAGTGCCTGCAACTTTTTCTACTAAAGGTTTGGTGCTGACAACTGTTGATACTGCTGGTAAACTTGTTGTAGATGCGAATTCTGCTTATTTTGGTACAGCGGATTCTTATGTAAAATTTGCGAAGAGATTGAAGAGTGGAGGTAAGTCTTCATCTAACAATAATTTGACTCTTACTTTGCCTTCAGATGGTACTCTTAAGGTATATGCTCGTACAGGTAAAACTTCTGCTACAGACCGTAATGTTATATTGACACAGAATGATGCAGAATTGGCTAATAAAATAATCTTGGAGTCTGAGGCTGTTTCTGTTAACATGATGGTTGATGGAGAAGAGGTAGCTAAGAAAGTTTATCCTGCTGTCTCTGTTGCAGTAAAAGCGGGTGATGTGTCTATCACTTATCCAATAGGTAGTATCAATTTCTATGGTTTTGAATTCGTGGCTGCTGGCACTACTGGTATTTCTGATATCCAAGCTTCAAAGTCTTCTAAGGATGGCGCAACATTCAATCTCTTAGGTCAGAAAGTTGCAAATGATGCTAAGGGTATTGTTATCAAGAATGGTAAAAAGTTCATTAATAAATAATTTCCTTTTGAAAGCGTAAAAAGGTTAGTCATAGGTTTAAGGATATAGTTTAGTTACCCCCTGTCGGCAATATGCTGGCAGGGGATTTTTATTTGTTTTATCTTGCGATATAATCTATCTTTTTCTATGATATGGTATGGTTCCGACAAGGTTATCCTATTTGATAACCTTGTCTGTCTTTATTGTCCCATTCGCCAATTCTATCTTTCTGATGTTTACTCCTTTATTGGGAGTTGGTAACTTTGTCCCATTCAGGGCATAGTAAGTGATGGATTTGATGGCGCTATTGCCTACTTCCTGGTCATTCTCTATCTGAGAAATTCCGGTGGAAACGGTAGTTGGATAATACTCATCTACTCCTAAAAGGGCATCCTGGTTTTCTGCCTTCATGATATTCTCTACCAGAGAGTTGGCATAGACCTCGATATTTGTATAATAATCCTTCTCGTCGAGCGAGTAGGTGAGGGCATCGGAAGCGTCGTTTGGATTCAGACCGTTTGCTTTCTCCCATTCATCAGCTATGCCATCCTTGTCTGTATCAAAGTCGGCAGGACGTGTGCCAGTTCCGAAGTTGTCTTCCGTATATCCTTTTACATCTGATACCTTGTCGATGATACCTGGAGAGTTGGTGATGCTACCTTTGTAAGTAGCGGTACCCGTCTTGGCTTCTTCCATGTATCGAGCATCTATTTCGTCGCGATAGAGGGATGCTCCTACATAGGCTAAAACCTTTTCGTATGCTTCGGCAGCAGAGTGGGTGGTTACTTGTCCTGTTGGAGCAGGTTCGTCCATCTTAATCTTGACACAAGACTTGCCGCTGATGGTGGTATGAGCCACAGCATCGCCATAGAAGTTGTTGGCATCCGGACTATAGTATTCGCCGTTTAGGCTTGGAATGCCCTTGTCATAGCTGACACCTTTCCAGTCTTTATTAGCAGTTTTTGAGCCTTTGGTGGTCTCGGTCGTATTACCATTAATATAATAACGACTGGTCATGTCGTATAATTCTGGATGTTTTTTGTCGGAGTTGCTCTGTGTAGAAAGTGTGACAAGGGTGATACGGTCCTGGTTTCCCCGTACGCTTCCTGTGCTCACATCCACTTTGAGTCCATTCAAAGTTGTACCTTTCAAACTATGGCTGGGACCAGCCTTGTAGTAGTTGTTGACGATATTGATCTGTCCGCCACCAGGACCGCCATAGCAGGTTCCTTGTGCATTATACATCACGCAGTTGCGGAAATCCACGTTCTCTGCCTGCACAGCGTTCTGCCATTTGTAGGTGCTGTATTCCTTGTTGGAAGTATAGCCTGTCCATCCATATCTGGCACCATTGAATCGAGGACCACGGTTCATGAGATGAGCTACGAAGTTGTGGTGGAAACTTGCCAGCTTACCACCCCAGATACCACCATAGCCGTGTGCTCCTTTGGAGTGACCAGGGTTGGTGAGGCTTTCGGCTACAGTACACCACTGCATGGTGAAGTTGTTGTTGTCATAGAACGAAGCCACCTCGTCGATACTCCAGCTGAAGGAGCAGTGGTCGAAGATGATACCCGTCTTGTTGCGCTGCCATGTGGCATCAGCACCGTCGTTGATGTTCTTTTCCTGTCCACGGCGAATGCGAAGGAAGCGGATGATGTTGTTGCTACCCGGTTGAACCGTATAATAGCGCAGGGTGATGCCTGGCGAAGGGGCAGTCTGTCCAAGAATCGTGATATTGTCTGCGAATTTGAGGTCAGACTTCAGTGCAATCACACCAGCCACATCGAAGACGATGATCTTATTGCCTGACTTGACTGCCTCTCTGAAAGAGCCAGTTCCGCTGTCATTGAGATTCGTTACGTGTACGATTTTGCCGCCTCTACCACCCGTTACGTATCTTCCGTGACCTTCGGCTCCAGGAAAGGCAGGGGCTTGCGCCATGGATGCTGCGCTGATGAGCGAAGCAGCCAATAGAGTAAAAACTTTCTGTTTCATTTGTTTCAGTATGTTATTTTGGTTGATTCTTTTATCTGATATTTGGGTTTGAAACTTATATCTTGACAAAGATAAGCATAAAATATGTAATAAGTGTAGTTTTCTTTTCCTTTTATATATTTTTATGACAAAATGAGTTTTCTATAGATGAAGCGTTATGATGAAGTGTGTGAATGGTTGTGATTGAATGTAGAGAATAAAAAATCCCAGTTTCTCGTCTGTTACGACGTGAAACTGGGATTTGATGTTAGGGAATCTGATAAATGGAATTGTTTCCTATCAGATTATTTTGTTTACTTTTACTTCTGGATAAACTTCTTGCCAGCCTTAATAACGACACCCTTGTATTCCTTACCTACCTTCTGACCAGCGAGGTTGTAAGCAGGAGCATTAGCGTCTGCTGCATCAGTTGTGATGTTGTTGATACCTGTTGGTACAGGAGCAGAGATTGGAGCAAGTTCTTTAATGATGTTATTGCTCAACTTAGCTGTGACTAAGATACCAGTTACGTCAAAACCTTCACCATCTGTGATGCTTGTCTTGGTTTTGAACTTGTCGTAAATCATAACTTTATCAGTACCATTTGTAAGATATTGATTAGTATAAGTTCCTGATGTTTCAGATATTATATTGGCATTCTCTACTGTTACAAGATCGCAAAGATATTTATTTGATGTGAGGTCTGCTACAGTAACCTTTGTAGGAACTGCGGCTTCCCCGTCTGTAATAGTTAACTTTTCTGCAGATGTATTTGCGGTCTTTGTAGCCTCAGGCATCTCGTTGTAAAGAGTGTACTTAACCTCTACAGTACCATTGATTACCTGATTTACATTTAATTCCAAATCTGTATTGAAGAACTGAATAGCACCTGATGCATCGCGAACATAGTACTCTGTGTTTGTTGCACCTGATTTTTTTGTTGTGTAAACGTTCTTGTAAACTACTTGCGCATTCTTGAGAGTTAAAGTAGCAGTTGTTCCACTTGCCAAAGCCTTGAATGCTGCAATATTTTCAGCTTTAGTTTCTTCTGCAGGAGGTGTTGGAGTTTCACCGCCAGTTTCACCGCCAATTGTAACTTCTACTTTCGTTGCTCGAACTTGATTGCTTGAAGCAGTAAGAGTCAGACTGGCCGCATTACCAGACCAAGTACCCTCATTTCCTGTACTGGCTTTGTAATTGTCACCAGTGAAGCAACCAGGACCATATTTTGCAGTACCATTTGCGGTACAGGTAATGACCACTTTTGTTATGTTGCCTACTGTTGATGATACAGTGAATGTTGCAGATTTATAAATGCGATATTGTGCAACTTGAGTGTTGTAGTCTTTAGCTGCGAAAGCACCATTGCTAGTCTGTATGGTTACTCCGTCTTTTGTAATTTTGTCAGCACCTGCACCTGTACCAGTTTGAGTTGCATCAAAACTACCTTTGTCCGTTTCTGCAGTAAATGTAATAACTGTTTGTCCAAAACTAACATTGCAGATAAATGCCAATACGGCGATAAATGCATAGCGTAAATAATTCTTCATAAACTTTAAGATTTAAAATTAGTAATATAGTTGATTATCTCTTGTGAAAGTCCTAACACCCACATGATGCCAGGTAAGAACATCGAATGGGTTGTATTCCTAAACACAGTACAAAGATAGTAAAAATTTGAATTGGTTGTTTCAAAAAACGTATTAAATTTTGATGAATATACGAAAAAACACAAAAAAAGGTGGAAAAGAACATTAAAAAGTCCTTTTCCACCTCAGTATTTTTTTTATTTCTTGTGTATTATAGTTCTCCTGTGCGTTCAGGTAGCTCTATATCAGCAAGTTATTCTGCTTTCAGACCCTGCTGTTCCATCTCCAAACTTGCCCAGATAAATGGTCCTACACCCTTAGGGTCATTGTCACGGATAGGTTCGCTCATGTAATATTCAAAGCTTCCGTCACGCTTGTAGTTAGGCTTCTTTACGTATGGACCATCGCCAGGACCGAGACCGCTTACGCTGCAGCACTTGGTCAGACTGATGGTCTTGTCAGGGTTCACCTGGATGAACTCCTTCAAGATGCCCTTGTAAGCCTTGATACCGGCATCACGATATTGTTCTGAGAGGTAACCCTTGCGATAACCTTTCAGGAGTACATAGGCAAACATGCTGGAAGCTGTGCTCTCCAGATAGTTGCGAGGATCCTTTACGTCCATCACGTCATACCATACACCGGTTTTCTTATCCTGATACTTCACGACACTTGCCATCGCCTTGTTGAGCAGTTCGATCACTTCACCACGACGTGCATAATCCTCTGGCATCGCATCGAGACATTCGGTCATTGCCATCACATACCATCCCAAGGCTCTTGCCCAGGTATGCTGGCTCTTACCATTCTCCTTGTCAGCCCAGAATTGCTGATGCGTCTCATCCCAAGCATGTTTCCAGAGTTGGGTCTTCTCATCGTATGTACGCTTGTCAGTCTTAATCATCTGGTCAACGGCATCGTCGAGGTATTTCTTTGCCTTCTTAGGCTTCATGGTCTGTACCGCATAGTTGCAGTAGAAAGGCAAGCCCATGAAGATACCGTCGAGCCAAACCTGGTTGGCATAGATAGCCTTGTGCCAATAGACACCTTCCTTGGTACGAGGTTGCTTCTGCAACTGCTTGAAGAGAGTCTTCAGAGCCTTGTCGGTGCCCTCAGAAGGGAAGAGGTTGTGCATACGGAGGATGAATTTTGCCGTGCGCACATTGTCGAGATTGAAATCCTCGTACTTGTAACCAGTGATATTGCCCTGCTCGTCAATCATCTTGGCAGGGTATTCCTTCAGGTAGTTGAGGATAGCCTCATTGTTGGCTTCAGCATCCTTGCCCTTGAAAGTGCTCTTGTTGTCCTTATAATATAAATAGGTGTCGAGCATACCTTCCATCTCGATGCCCATCACGTAGCTCCACTTAGGTTTGCTGCTGAAATCGAGCAGGTATGGATGAGCCACACGGTTCATCTCGCTATGGGTAAGCCACTCGCTGTATGCCTGGTATGGATGGTTTTCCTTGTTGAGAACGAGGGCACCGTTGATGATGAGATTGTCGAACTTCACATCACGGGTCTTGCCTGTAATCTTGACAGGCTGTTTGATGACGCCATCAAACTTACAGTTCTTGACGGTGATATCAGTTACGTTTTCCACCTGGTCGCGACCAATGATGAGCACACCATAGTTACTCTTCTTGCAGGTTACGTTTTCCACATACACCTGAGATACGCTTGGTTCAAAACCGCGATAGCAGATCTCCTTTGGCTCGTAATCGAGGTTGATCTTTACGACAGCTTCCTTGCATTGACCCACAGTGACGTTGCGCATGTTGATGTTCTTGATGACACCACCGCGGCAGTTGTTGGTCTTGATGCGCAGAATACGGTCGAGGTGAGGAGAGTCCATTTCGCAATCTTCGGCATATACATTCTCGCATCCGCCAGAGATTTCACTTCCGATTACCACACCGCCATGTCCATCTTCCATCTTACAGTTGCGGATGATGATGTTCTTGGAAGGTTGGTTCCAGAGGCGACCATCATTGTTGCGTCCGCTTTTGATGGCGATACAGTCGTCGCCGGTATGGAAGATACAGTTCTGGATGAGCACATTCTCGCAAGCCTCTGGGTCGCATCCGTCACCATTAGGACCTTCATTCCAGATGGTCACACCATCTACGGTGATATTCTTGGAGAGCAGTGGATGGATAACCCAGAAAGGAGAGTTGAGCATCTTGACACCCTGGATGAGGATGCGCTCAGAACGTACGAAGTTGACGAGCTGTGGGCGAAGACCCTGTCCCTTGCCAAATTTTCTTTCGTCGAAAGGTACGCCGTCTTCAGCCTGTTTCAGCAATTTGGCACGTGAGCCGAGTCGCTGTGCTTCTTTGGTAACGCCTTCCTGATAGCCGAAACGAGGATTGCCGTTCATTGGCCACCAGGTCTCGTTGCTACCACCACCATCGATGGTACCCTTACCTGTGATGGCGATGTCGGTCACCTTGTAGCCATAGATGCATGGAGAATAGTTCCAACAAGCCAGACCTTCCCAAGAAGTACGGACGAGTGGATAGAGATTGGTATCGAAAGCGAATTTCAGCGTTGCACCTTCCTCAAGAACGAGGTTGACATGACTTTTCATTTCGATGGCACCTGTGTTCCAGGTTCCTTTCGGCACAATCACCTTACCGCCACCTTTTCTGGAAACCAGAGAGATGAGTCGGTTGATAGCCTTCTGGTTTTGGGCTGCAGACGCATTGGTCTTGGCACCAAAAGAAGAGATGACAAACTGGCGCTCATGAAGTTGAGGCTTTAGAATACTTTGTTCGATCTGCTTGTACTCCTGGTCGTTCCATCCCGATGCAAAAGCGAGGGTAGGGAAGAGTAGTAGGGCAAGCAGCAACGTTTTTAAGTGTTTCATGCTTGTTGTTCTGTTTGTAGATTTATATTAAATTTTGATTTAGCTTGGTTTAGAACCTTATCTCTTATAAAGATACTGCAAAGATACGATTTTATTTTGTAATGTACACGCACACAATGTTAAAAAAGTAATTTTGCCTTAAAAAAGTTTGGAGATAATCGGAAAAAGGCGTATATTTGCACCCGTAATACTTTAAAGACGTTTGCTTCAAAGTATTCATTTCTGGTTGGCTACGTCCTGTAACCAACCTTTTTTATGTTAAAATTTTGGTGGTTTCTCAGAAATTTATTATCTTTGCCAACGATAATTAACTTATATTGTGTAATATATTAAAAATATAGCCTATTGATTAGACATTTACTTAATTAAAAATAAAGGATTAAGAAATGAGAAATCTACAAGATTTGACCGACGAGGAGTTGGCCCTTCTTTATGTCGAAGGTAACAATCGTGCCTTTGACTTGTTGTTGTCACGCAATGAGGTGAAGTTGTTTTCCTACATCATGTTCATGGTGCGTGATCAAGAGGTGGCTAATGACATCTTTCAGGAAACGTTTTTGAAGGTGGTAAGCAAACTTCAGAACCACGAATATTCTGTTAACGGAAAATTCGGAGGTTGGTTGTTGCGTATTGCCCATAACGTCATGATGGATATGTATCGTGGTCAGCGCTATAAGTATGTCGTTGAATCGAAAGATGACAATGACCTGTCTAATATCAGTGGTGATGATTTGTTGGAAACAAATGCAGAAGTTAATTTGATTAATATCCAGGTTCTTTCTGATGTCAGAAAGATGATGGATCAGTTACCTACTTTGCAACGTGAAGTAGTGTATATGCGCTACTATCAGCAACTCACATTCAAGGAAATCGCTGAGGCTACCGGTGTAAGTATCAATACCAGTCTCGGAAGAATGCGCTATGCTCTTCTCAATCTTCGCAGAATGGCTAAGAAGCATGACGTATATCTTCAGTTAGACTAGTATTGGATATGTTATTTCCGGAGGTTTAATCCTCTGGCTGTTTCAATTCTTTGAGGGCATGGATGGTGGAAATAGGATCTGTGCTCTTAAACACGTAACTTCCACTTACCAGTACGTTGACTCCAGCCTTTGCCAGGCGTGGGGCAGTTTCGGCCTGTACACCACCATCCACTTCGATGAGGGCGTTAGAGTGTGATTCCTTGATGAGTTTTCTCAGTCTTTCCACCTTTTTGATGGTGTTCTCGATAAACTTCTGTCCTCCGAAACCAGGGTTTACACTCATCAGCAGTACCATATCTACATCGCAGATGATATCTTCCAGTACGCAGACTGGAGTAGATGGATTCAACGTGACACCCGCTTTCATGCCAGCTGCATGAATCTGCTGGATGGTACGGTGCAGGTGGGTACATGCTTCGTAATGTACATTCATCATCATGGCACCCGTCTTGGCAGTCTGCTCGATGTATTCTTCTGGATGTGCTATCATGAAATGCACATCAAGAGGTTTCTTGCAAGCCTTGGCTACGGCTTCAAGAACAGGAAAGCCAAAAGAGATGTTGGGTACGAATACGCCATCCATAATGTCCATGTGGAGCCAGTCGGCTTCACTCTGATTGATCATTTCAACTTCGCTTTTCAGATCCAGAAAATTGGCAGAAAGCAAAGATGGTGATACCAATGTCTTCATATTTTGAGTTCGTTAGTTAAGACAGTACACCTCGTACTTACCATTCCTCTTAATCGTTCGATAGGTGTATGCTATCTGTTTGATAATGCTGATCGTCCTTTCGGATGGTCTCATTTCTTCGGAAGTAAAAACTTGCTTCATAGGCGTTACTGTTATGATAGTTAATATAATGATACAAAGATTCAGTTTATTTCTTCATCTTTATTAGTATAACGTAAGGTTTTCTACTTTATTACATTTGAAATGTATTTTTTTTATCGACTTGACTCTTGCCTTATTATATATAATAATGTATAGTGCCTCGAAATACTTGATTTTAACCCAAAAAGTAGCCATTAATAACTTTTTTCTGTTAAATTCTAAAATTTTTCGCCAAAAAGTTTGTAGTTTAATAGAAAAAGTGTACTTTTGCAATTGAATTTAAAAATAAACAATATGATGACAACATTCGTATCTTCAACAGCATGGTGGTGGCGTATCTCAAGATTTAAAAAGTCGTGAGACGATAAGCCGTGCGTGGATATGAATCCATGATATAACTAAGGCCTGCCGTACTTACGACAGGTCTTTTTTCATATTTATACCTCAGGAATGGGGGATTGGGAATAGAAAATAAAATATAGGAGAATAAATTATGGAAATGAAGGACATTTTGAACAGAATGTTGAATCACGAGGAACTTTCCCGTGAGGAAACCAAGAACATCATCGTGGGTATCACCAAGAGTGAGTTCCCTGAGGAGCAAATTACGGCTTTGCTTACCGGTTTGCAGATGCGAGGCGTTACTGTAGATGAGCTATTGGGCTTCCGTGATGGTATCTTGGCTACTGGCGTTCCTGCCATCTTGGATTGCGACCGATACATTGATGTGGTGGGTACAGGTGGCGACCGCAAGAATACTTTCAATATTTCTACTACTGCTTGCTTCGTCATTGCTGGTGCAGGTTATAAGGTTGCCAAGCATGGTAATTATGCGGCTACTTCTGTGAGCGGTGCTTCGAATGTCATCAAAAACCATGGTGTGCAGTTCACCGATGATCTGGATAAGTTGAACCGCTCTATCAACGAGGCGGGTATTGTCTATCTCCATGCCCAACTCTTTGCTAAGGCAATGAAGTTTGTGGGTCCTATCCGTAAGGCACTCCAATTCCCAACCGTTTTCAATCTCCTCGGTCCACTGGTCAATCCAAGTCAGCCTAAGTGTCAGTTGCTCGGTGTAGCCAACCTGGACCAGATGCGACTCTATAATCAGGTTTATCAGAAATTAGGTATCGACTATGGTATTGTAAATAGCATCGACGGTTACGATGAGATTTCCCTGACCAGTGATTTCAAGGTAACTACCAATCATTATGAGCGCATCTTCAAACCACAGGATCTTGGCTTTGAAATAGCAAAACCTGAGGAAGTTAAAGGTGGAGCTACTGAGGAAGAGGCTAAGGAAATCTTTGATGCCGTACTTGAGAACCGTGCTCTGCCTGCTCAGAAGAATATCGTACTTGCCAATGCTGCCTTCGGTATCCAGGCTATGGAGAAAGGACAGAAGAGTATTGAGGAATGCGTGGAGATTGCCCGAGAGAGCATCGATAGTGGCAAGGCACTCGCTACATTCAAGAAATTTGTAGAACTGAATAGTTAAGTATAGAGTGAAGAACGAAGAGTGAAGAGTGAAGAATTCAAATGTTTGAGGGCGTATGCCTAATTCAACATTCAACATTTAACATTCAACATTGAAAATGGATATTTTAGAAGAGATTGTCGCTCATAAGCGAATCGAGATAGAACAGCGCAAGCGCTTCATCCAACCTCGGCAGATGATTTCCCTGACGGAACAGAAGATGCAGGCGGATGACGGACAGGTACCTGGAGGCAGCATGCGCAAGGCACTGATGGAGTCCTCTACGGGCATCATCGCTGAGTTTAAGAGAAAATCGCCGTCCAAGGGATGGATCAAGGAGGAGGGTAAGGCAAGCATCATCCCGTTGGCTTATCAGGAGAATGGAGCTTCTGCTCTCAGCATCCTTACCGATATCGACTACTTCGGCGGTTATGATGAGTTTATCCAGGAGGCACGCCACGTGGGGGTACATATACCTATATTATATAAGAACTTCGTCATCGAGGAATACCAAGTCCTGCAGGCGAGATATTGCGGTGCTTCTGCCGTACTCCTGATAGCAGCCTGTCTGACGAAAGAAGAATGTAAGCGTCTTCTTGATATGGCGCACCAACTCGGAATGGAAGTGCTCTTGGAGATGCACAACGACCGGGATTTCGAATATGCTGAACTCGAACCTGATATGTATGGCATCAACAATCGCAATCTCGGTACGTTTGTTACCGATGTGGAAAACAGTTTCCGCCTGGCAGAGCAGTTGCCGAAGGATGTGTGCAGAGTCAGCGAAAGCGGTATCTCCCATCCGGAAGTTGTCAAAAGACTCCGTGAAGAAGGCGGTTTCCGTGGCTTCCTGATGGGAGAGCAGTTTATGAAACAGGCT
>USJD01000028.1 GCA_900554835.1 uncultured Prevotella sp.
CGACTACCTTTGCCTCAGGATACTGGTTCAAGTAGTCAACTACTTCCTTGATCTTAGCGTCCTCAGACTCACGAATCTTATTAGAGTTGATAACGAAGAATACATCACGTCTGATTTCTTCTACCTTTTTCTCCTCCACCTTTGGCTGTGGCTTTGGCTCTGGTTTTACATACTCCTGTACTGGTACTGGCGCTTCCTTTACAGGCTCTGCCTTGGTGTGGCTTTTGCCGAGGTTGATGCGAAGACCAGCGAGGGCATTGAAATACCAGTCTGCATTACCAGCCTTCTTTGAGTTGTACTTGTCAGAAGTAATGTTGGCGTTACCCTCTATCATAATGCTGACAGCCTTGCTTACCTTGAACTCCAAGTCGATACCAGCACGTCCGAAAGGACGAACCTTTGTGCCATCCCAAAGATACTCCAAGAGGTAGCTTCTCTGATCCTTGATGTTGGCAGCAATCTCGTTCACCTCGTCATTGCCCCAAGCGAAGTTGGCGCCACCACCGATGAAAGCAGTAGCGTTGAACACACGGTTAGGGTTCCAACCACAGAAGAGGTTGGAGAGGTTGAACATGAAGTCCAAGCCAGGGGCCACATACTTAAACTTGTAATCTGCAGTATAAGGAGTACCATCCTTGGTTGCCTTGTAGCCATTCCAGCCCCCCTTGCTCTGCCAGCCGTTAGCCTGCAAACGCATACTGAAGACAGGAGTGAACTGGTAACCGATACCCAACTGAACGTTAGGAGAGATCAAGTCACCAAACTTTGCCTCACCAAGTGTGTACTGAGCACCACCTTGCAAATCAAGGAAAGCGTGCTTCTTAAATGTGTACTCATTGCCATCCTTGTCTGTGTAGGTGGCTTGTGCCATGGCAGCAGTACTAAGACCTGCCAATGCAACAGTGAATAAAGTTTTAAAAGCTTTCATAATTATAATTGTTATTAATGATTATTTCAAAACGACTTTTTTACCATTGACAATAAAGATACCCTTCTTATTGGCTAATACCTCCGAAGGATTTCCTTCCCCAACGAGATAACCATTGAGATTGTAAATCTTAGCTGTTCTATCAGAAGGTTGTTCTATATTTGCAATGGCAGTTGTTGTGTCATATACAAACTCTAAAACAAGTTCCTTGTCATAAGTTTGGTTTCCTAAACAAATTGATTGAGCAGGGAAATGCACAAAATATGTGTCATCTGTAGTTATAGGATCTCCAACTATTACAACATTCAAGCGAGACCAAGTCTCTCCATCACTTAAACGACCAGAAGATACAGTATTTCCTGCAGCATCTTTAATGATGATTCTTGCATTTTTATCAACCACTTTAACAAACGAGTAATCAACAAAGTTGATTTGTAGTTTTTCAAGTTCATTATTCTCTGATTTGACAGGGACAATGTTGGCTTTTATTGTAGGAGCCGGAAGCTCATTTACAGTATATTCAAAATACATTGCATCAGAATAATAGTTGCCAGTGTGGTCAACAATGAACGCTTTAGCAGGAATGTTCAATCTGTAACTTCCAGAAGTAGAGATTTCCTTATTCAAAGTGATGATACATTGATTAGCTTTGGTTCTGTTTTCATCAATGCTAGCTTCTCCCTCGGTAATGATATTACCTTCGGAATCTGTCAAAGTTATCTTCTCTTTATTTCTATAAAAAGGAATTGCTGCATCCCATTTGTTAAGTGTAATAACAAACTTATACAAACTGCTCACTTGACTGTTGTCTGCAGGAGTGATGGTGACATCATATTCTTCCATTCTGTCAGTAATGGAATAGCTTAGCTCCATAGCTCTGTTATTTAACATGGAAGTACCATTTCCTAAGCCGAACACGCCTTCAGGAATACTCAATACATATGAACCTTGGGTAGTCAATACGTCAGGAAGAGTATAAGTTAAGACATTTTCGTCATCAGCTGATTTATGCAAATCGTTAGCAGTAAAACTATATATAACATTAGATTTATCTGAATTATATAAGTTAAGGATTGCTTCAGGGTTGATGACTCTAATATCTTGGTCGTAAGAGAAATTGAAGGTTGACAACTTGGCAACCTTTCCTTCGTTAGGGAAAACTGAAACACTTGGATAACCTAAATCGCACTTATAGATTATCTCGTTGTAAGAGTTTTCATCAAGTCCTTTGTTACCTTTGACAACTTGACCGTCCAAGTCTTTTGCATAAATTTGCAATTTGAATTCACCTGTAGATTGGAGAAGTACCGTCTTCGGAACGTTAAGTTGCCAAATAGTCTTGCCTTTTTCACTATAAGGATTTCCAAAATACTCTATTTTTGCTTGACTGCCATCAGAACAAATAATACAACTACGCTCTTGGTCGATATTTACTTCTTTGCTAAAAGTTAGGAATACATAATTTTTATCTGCATCATTAAATGTAGAACTTGCCTCAGGAGCGATGTTTGTCAAAGTAGCATCACTATAAGTGAATTCTGTTCCATCCCCTTTATAAAGAGCTTGTACGGTAGCGACCACAGGACTATTTTCGTCAGCAGCTTCATGTCCCTCCATCTGTACGATGTAAGTATGTCCTTTCATAAAAGAAAGGGGCTGGTAGAAAGTAACTGTCCATGGAGATGTGGCGTTTTTCCTACTAGCTACAAAAGTTTTGTAAACTATACTTCCCTCCATGTTGTTATCTTGGCGATATTTATCAATAATAGATACCTTAAAACCGCCACAGTCATCGTCGAAATTTGTGCTGAACGTTATTTTATCTCCTTCATTGAACTTTTCCACTGTAGAGTTATTCTCAGGAGTAATACTCAAAAGCTGATAGTTATTCTCATCAGCACAAAGATTACCCAAGAAAGAAAATAGCATAATCGCTAATAAAGAGAAATATTTCTTCATATTCTATTGCAATTAAGTTGTTGATTAATTGTCTTCAAAATTAGATTCTACTTTTTCTTCAGAAATAGTCAAAAACCATGTACCATTCACACGGCATGGAAACAAAGCTCCCTTAATAGTATTTGGCTGTTTACTGCCCTGAGGTTTCTTAAACATTTCTACAGAATATCTAACTTCGGTGTCACTGTCGCTGTAGAGAAACACTTGGTCAATCTTATAGTCTTCTACAGGTATTGCAGAAAACATTTTTTCCAATTTGATTCTCCTTTCAGGGGTAAGTTGTTTTGCCGTATTATGTTCTACAGTATAGAGTTGCTTAAGAGCTCCATCGACATCCTTATTTTTTAGGCTTTGCAAAAAGTCATCGGCAAGCTTCATGATTTCTGCAGTATCTTTCGATGAGCGAGCCATTGTCATGTCTTTTCTTGGGTCTGGAATTATGACCTCATCTTTTGAGCTATTCTTCTTCTCTGAACAAGCTGCTAACAAAAAAATAAAGAGAAGCCCAAATGCAATTTTCAGTATATGTCTCATTTCCAATTCACTCTAAATTTAAAAATTATAAAAGGGAGTGCCCTCCATTTATAAGTAGGACACTCCCTGAGGGTTGTCTAAAAGACAGTTTTCAATTAATTGAATTATTTATGTCCATGAGGAACAATGTCAACTGTTACATAAGCAGTCAACTTACCGAAACCGTAAGTTACTGTTACAGGAATGTAAGCCTTAACATTTTCCTCAATGTTAGAACCACCATTGTTCTTGAAGATGAGGTTAGCACCAACTTGTGACATAGACAATGTAATGTTACCATTGGTCTCATCCTTAATCTGCTTAGCGGTCAAGCTGTTTGCATAAGAAAGAGATGTGTTTGGCTTAACACTGCCATTCTTCTTCTCGAAGGTGTAACGAATGTTGTCTTCGTCAACCTTAACTTCTTTGATTTCATAATACTTCCACAAAGACTCAGTGTACTTCTTCTGCTCACCTTCGAATGTACCATCTGCTGTGTTAGCAACAAGATAGCCACGGAAGTCTGTCAAAGTAAATGACTTAGTCCAATCAAGAACATCGCCAGAAGCAACACCATCCTGGAACTTGCCAAGAGAGTTTGCAGAGTTGATACGGATAGGAGCTACGAGGTAAATCTTGTAGTTCAATACAGGAATGTAGTTCCAACCATTCAATGTTGCCCATACAGTCATGTTGATAGCCTTTGTATGAGTACGTCCTGGAGTTACTGTACCATCGGAACCAGTAACGTCTGTAGAAGCCAACTCATTCAACAAACCTTGGTTAGCAGGTGTGTTGTGATCTGCAAAGAGGTTGCAAGTCTTGTGAGCAGGACTACCACACCAAGAAGTGTGACCTTCATCCCAATTCAACTGCAAAGCCTTATTAGAACCATTCATCAACTGATAGCCAGCGAATGTAGAATAATTAGCGCTTTCAATGTTAGTCCACTGATTTGCACTCTTCCAAGCGTTAGCATTAGCTGTTGTATAGTTTGGAGCATAACCTGTAGTTGCTTGGTTGAATGAGAATTGCAAATCCCATGTACCACACTCAGGCATGTTCTTAACGATGAACTGACGAACGTTGTTCTTCAACTCATAAGTGAATGCATTCATCAAGTTGTTGTCATATACACAATAAGTCTTGGTCTGAGCAGCAGTGTTCCATTGAACTGGCGAAACATCATGTTCCTTACCAACAGAAGTCCAGTACTGGTCATAGTAACCATTGATTGCAGGCAAAGCAGGCAACTTAATGGTAAATGTCCAATTGAACTTCAAATCAGGATACTCAGATGGCATTGAAGACTTGAACTTAACCTCAGCAGTAAATGTCTTAGTATCATTTGCAGAACTGCAATATACAGTCTCGATATCTTCTGGAGAAAGAGTCCACTCTCCAATTGTTGCATCACCATCTTTATTTTTAGAAGGAGTCATTACTGGAAGTTTCGTGAAACTGCCTGTAGCCTTTGCAGAAGTAGCTGCTGTAGGATTCCAGTTTGTAGTGAAGCCCTTCTGAGTGATTGCAATATCAGAAGCCTTGTAGATAGTCTCAAACTTGTTCTGTGAGATACCCTCAAGACGTGCCTTTGCATAAACTTCATTAACGAACTCATCCCATGTGATAGAAGCCTTTACATCATTGCAGCTCAATGTAGCCTCTGCACCCTTGATGTCAAGAGTAACCTCTGGCTTCTCTTGCAATGTCCACTGAACCTTCATGTAACGCTGATCAACCAGCTTGTTGTGAACAGAGTCAACCAAGTCAACACGAATGATAGGCTCCTTGCCAACAACAGCCTCGTTGTTTGTTACACCTGCAGGAGTCTTTGAAGTAAGGATACCTTCTGGAGTAACAGAAGCAAACTTCTGCTGGTCTGTACCATTCTCTGCACCATTATTATAAGCCTTTGTAGGAATAGCGAAACGGAATGTCAAACCATACTTCTTCAACTGCTCCTTAGTAATCTGGTTATGGCTACCAGTCTTGCGATCATAGCAACCTGTTACCAAATCCTGAAGGTTTGTTGCATCCTTGTAGTAAATCTGCTTAACAATCATGTTAGGACTAGCACTTACACGTGAATTCCAAATAGTTGCTGAGTCAGAATAATGATACTTATAAGAATCTGTCAAAGCATCTACTGAATGATTTTCCCAAGGAAGAACTGCAATACGAGGAGTAATAGTTGTTTCGGACAAACGAGAGTTCTCTGAATAAATATCAGCAGCCTCATACTTCTTTGAGTTACGTGGCACCTTCAAAGACACAATGTAAATCTTATTATCACCAGCACTTGCCAAAGAAGAGGTAAAGTTTGGAGACTTCTTTACATAAACAGTCATCAAACCATCTTTGAAGTCCTTGATACCATTGAACTGTACAGGAGAGTTCTCCAAGATGTTTGCAGCACGTGTTTCAGCAATAGCAGCCTTGAACTCAATGTTGTTCTCATCAATACCATCACGCTGAACGGTAGTTGGATTCAAACGATAAGTAGCTTCGGTCAAGCCATTATCAATGCGAATCTCCTTCGCACCAGTAACGTAAGTAGCGCCACTTGTACCAGGTTGAACTGGAGTATATGCTACAGACTGGAATTCGATAGTCTCAATACCATCAACATACAAGCTAGGAACAAGAGCGATACTAGACAAAGCTCTCTGAACGAGAACTGTCAAAGCGTCAACATTCTCATTCAACTTAGTAATGTCTGTTGACAAAGCGTTAACCTTAGTCTGCAACTCTTTTACAGTACCATCAGTTGCCATGCCGTTGACCTTCTCTTTCAAAGCATCAATCTGCTCTTGCAAAGCCTTGTTGTCATTTCCAACCTTTTCTTGGAAAGATTCGAGAGCTTTTGTTTGAATTTCAAGGTTCTTTTCTACAGCCTCACGAGCATCCTTCTCTTCCTTCAACTGGCCTGTTAATGCCTCCAAAGTAGTTTTAACGCCTGCAATATCATTTTTTGCATTGTCAATAGCAGTATTGGCAGCATCAATTTGAGTTTGGAGTCTAGCCTCAGCAGCAGCCAAGTCAGTTTCCAACTTTGTCACCTTAGTTTCCAAAGCTGTAACAGTTGCGGCATCTGCTTTCTTAGCAATTGCCTCTTGCAAAGCTTCCTTTGTCTGTGTAATCTGAGTCTCCAAGGCACTCTTTGTGTTAGTCAACTCGTTTTCCAAGTTGGTCTTCACCGTAGAGAGCTCTGTCTTGAGGTTAGCGATGTCATTTGCATTCGCAGTAATGTCATCATCGTAATCCTTACAAGACGTAAATGTACTTGTGGATGCCAATGTCAAAGCACCCATAAGCAAAGCACTAAAAAACTTTCTTTTCATACGATAAAAATTAATTAAACATTGTATATATTAACTACTTTATTCTATGCTTTTTCTCTCTATCTCCTGACGAGAGATATCATCGTCGCTGATATGGAGAATCTATGTGTTTTGGAAGTACAGATGTAGATCTTTATGGACGAAAAGGAGGATAGGTTGAAGCTTGCGCAAGGCAAATCCCCCAAGAAATGTAAAAATAAATCAGACTCCCGTTTCGAAGACAAAGCTGCATAATAAAAGAAATGAAGCGAAAAGTTTTGAGGTTACGATATTTTTGCTTAATTTTGCAGCAAAACAGAAAATAAAATAAACATGGAGAATGTGAAACGTATACCTTACGGTGTTTCTGACTTTGTCGATATAATAAAGAGAAATCAATATTATGTTGACAAGACAATGTATATCCCTAAGTTGGAAGAGGAGGCGGATAGCTTGTTCTTCATACGCCCTCGTCGCTTCGGCAAGAGCCTCTTGCTGAGCATGATGTGTGCTTACTACGACATCAACCAGTCTGATAGGTTTGAGGAACTGTTCGGCAAATTATGGATTGGCTCCCATCCAACACCTTACCGAGGAAAGTTTCAGGTCTTGTTCTTGGATTTTTCTAAAATCGGGGGAGATATAAAGGATTTGAAGGAGAATTTCAATAATTATTGCAACATCCGACTCGATAATTTCATAGAAAGATATAAGAGAGCCTACCGCCCTGAAATTGTCGAGAAAATAAAGAGTGCCCCTACCGCAGTGGATAAGCTGAATATGATAGATACCGAAGCAAAGGATGCAAACATGCAGCTATATCTTATCATTGACGAGTATGACAACTTTACCAATGTCGTGCTCAACGAGCATGGAGAGAAGGTGTATTGGGCATTGACCCATGCGAAAGGCTTTTATCGAGAGATTTTCAAGGTGTTCAAGGGTATGTTCACTCGCATCTTCATGACAGGAGTCAGTCCTGTGACCCTGGACGACCTAACCAGTGGCTTCAATATAGGTTGGCACATATCTACAAAGCCAGCCTTCAATCAGATGTTGGGGTTCTCTGCCGAGGATGTACGTGAGATGTTTGAATATTTCAAGAGTGCAGGAAAAGTTCGTCCCGATTGCGATGTAGAATCTGTAATCGCAGAAATGAAGCCTTGGTATGACAACTATTGCTTCTCAAAGAATGCTTTGCAAACCCAAAGCAAGGTATTCAATTGCGACATGGTTCTTTATTATCTTCGGAACTATGCTGAGACTGGCGAAGCTCCTGAAGAGATGATAGACCCAAACACCAAGACTGATTATAACAAGATGAAGAAACTCCTCCAATTGGACAAACTGGATGGTAATCGTAAGGGAGTCATATATGAAATAGCCGAGCAAGGGGAAATCATCTCGAATTTAGAGCCAACATTCCCAGCCGAGACTTTGACAAATCCCAATATGTTTGTCAGTCTGTTGTTTTATTATGGAATGTTGACCATCAAGGGTACTCGTGGAAGTCGCCTTATATTGGGCATTCCTAATAATAATGTACGCAAGCAGTACTACGAGTATTTGTTAGAGCAGTATGAAGAAAAGGCTTCCTTGGATACGAATCAACTTGAAGACTATTTTTATGACATGGCCTACGATGGCAAGTGGCATGACGCTTTGCAGTTTCTGGCAGATTCGTACGCCAAGGTATCTTCCGTTCGTGACGGCATCGAGGCGGAGCGAAATATACAAGGTTTCTTCATGGCGTACCTCAACTTGAATGCTTACTACATGACGGCACCAGAGTTGGAATTGAATCATGGTTATTGTGACTTCTTCTTGTTGCCAGACTTGACCCATTATGCCTCCAAGCACTGCTACATCTTGGAATTAAAACTCATCCCCAAAAAAGAAAAAGGTATGAGTCAAGAGACATACGAGGCTGCCATCCAGCAGCAATGGGATGCTGCCGAGGTGCAAATTAAGCATTATGCTGAGGCTCCAAGGGTTGAGGCTCTTCGCCAAGGTACCCAATTGCATAAGATCATCATGCAGTTCGATGGATGGAAACTCTTTCGGATGGATGAAGTAAATTAATTTTCAGTTTATAAATCGAACAATTATGAACAAGATAAAGGAAATACCCTATAGTGTCTCTGATTTCATTGAGATAATACGTTCCAACATGTATTATGTGGATAAAACCATGTATCTTCCAAAGTTGGAAGAGCAACCTCGCAATCTGTTTTTCATTCGTCCTCGTCGTTTTGGCAAGAGCCTTTGGACTAGCATGATGTGCGCTTATTATGACCTCAACAGAAAAGATGAATTCCAAGAGTTGTTTGGCAATTTGTGGATTGGAAAGCATGCGACTGAACTTCACAATAAATTCCAAATCCTCTACTTGGATTTCTCGAAAATAGGAGGAGATATCAAGGAATTGAAAGAAAAATTCAACAGTTATTGCAATATAAGGCTCAATAATTTCATTGAAAAGTATGCTGATGCTTATCGGCCTGAAACAGTTGAGAGTATTAAGAGAGCATATAGTGCAGTAGACAAACTAAATATGATAGATGCAGAGGCGAAGGACGCTAATATGCAACTGTATCTTATTGTTGACGAATATGACAACTTTACCAATGTCGTACTCAATGAGCATGGCGAGAAAGTGTATTGGGCATTAACACACGCAAAGGGTTTTTACAGGGAGATATTCAAGGTGTTCAAAGGCATGTTCACTCGTATCTTTATGACGGGAGTCAGCCCTGTTACCTTAGATGATTTAACGAGTGGATTCAATGTAGGTTGGCATATCTCTACAAACCCTAAGTTTAACCAGATGCTTGGCTTTTCCACAGAGGAAGTTCGAGAGATGTTTGAATATTTCAAGAGCTTTGGGAAAGTCCGATCTGATTGCGATGTGGAGACTGTCATTGCAGAGATGAAGCCTTGGTATGACAACTATTGTTTCTCCGAGGATGCATTGCGGACTCAAAGCAAGGTGTTCAATTGTGATATGGTGCTTTATTTTCTTCGAAACTATGCAGAAACAGGAGAAGCCCCAAAGCAGATGATAGACCCGAATACCAAGACGGATTACAATAAAATGAAGAAACTTCTCCAATTGGACAAACTGGATGGTAACCGTAAGGGTATTATCTATGAGATTGCCGAAAAGGGGGAAATCGTATCGAATATAGAAACAACGTTTCCTGCCGAGACTTTGACAAATCCTCGCATGTTTGCTAGTTTGCTTTTCTATTATGGAATGCTGACCATCAAGGGGACTCGTGGAACCAAAATGATATTAGGAATTCCTAATAATAATGTGCGCAAACAGTATTATGAGTATTTGTTGGAAAAGTACGAAGAAAAGGCCTCTTTAGATACTGAGGCAC
Source organism: uncultured Prevotella sp. (assembly GCA_900554835.1). Taxonomy (GTDB): domain Bacteria; phylum Bacteroidota; class Bacteroidia; order Bacteroidales; family Bacteroidaceae; genus Prevotella. Next base: position 10,110 of record USJD01000028.1, read on the forward strand.
TAACTGATAATTATTATGACATGGCATACGATGGCAAGTGGCGTGACGTTTTACAATATTTGGCAGATTCATACGCCAAGGTGTCTTCGGTACGTGACGGCATCGAGGCAGAGCGCAATATACAAGGTTTCTTCATGGCGTACCTCAACTTGAATGCTTATTACTTGACGGCTCCCGAGTTAGAGTTGAACCATGGCTATTGTGACTTCTTTCTGTTGCCAGACTTGGCGCATTATGCTTCCAAACATAGCTATATCATCGAGTTGAAATTGATTCCCAAGAGAGAGAAGGGAATGAGCCTGGAAGCATACGAGGCAGCCATCAAGAAGCAATGGGATGATGCCATAGAACAAATTATGCATTATGCTGAGGCGCCAAGGGTTGAGGCTCTGCGCCAAGGCACCCAATTGCATAAGATCATCATGCAGTTCGATGGATGGAAACTCTTTCGAATGGATGAGGTATAGTAAAAGCGAGGTTTCCAGGATGGATTTGACTCCTATGGAAACCTCGCTTTGTTTTTTGCCATTCTCACTTTTAGAGAATGGTTATTGTTTCAATCCTTATTTTGCAACCATGATAGAAACACGGTTCTTGTCATTCTCAGAGAATGGTTGAACACGAGCACCCTTAGAATCCTCAGTGATTCTGGATTCTTCAATACCATATTTCTCTTTGAGGACCTTTACTACAGCTGCAGCACGCTTTGCAGAAATGCGGTCATTGATGGTATTGTTACCTGTACCAGCATCTGCATAACCTGTTACGACTACCTTTGCCTCAGGATACTGGTTCAAGTAGTCAACTACTTCCTTGATCTTTGCGTCCTCAGACTCACGAATCTTATTGGAGTTGATAACGAAGAATACATCACGTCTGATTTCTTCAACCTTCTTCTCCTCTACTGGAGCTGGTTTAGGTTCTGGCTTTACATATTCCTCTACTGGACGTGGAGCAGGAACTTCCTTCACAGGCTCAGTCTTGGTGTGGCTCTTGCCGAGGTTGATGCGAAGACCAGCGAGTGCGTTGAAGTACCAGTCTGGGTTGTCTGCGTTCTTGGAATTGTACTTGTCGGTAGTGATATTGGCATTACCCTCCAACATGATGCTTACAGACTTGCTTACCTTAAACTCTAAGTCGAGACCTGCACGACCGAATGGACGAACCTTAGTACCATCCCAGAGATACAACAAGTTGTACTTGTCGAGGTCCTTGATGTGTGCACCAATTTCATTGGCCTCGTCGTTACCCCAGGCGATGTTGGCACCACCACCGACGAAGGCAGTCACGTTGAACACACGGTTAGGATTCCAGCCACAGAAGAGATTGCTCAAGTTGAACATGAAATCCAAACCTGGAGCCACGTAGTTGAATTTATAGTCAGCAGAGAATGGCGCATCACCGATTTTATCACGATAAGCAGCCCATCCGCCCTTGCTCTGCCATCCGTTAGCCTGGAGGCGCATACCGAAAACAGGGTTGAACTGGTAGCCGATACCCAACTGAACGTTAGGTGAAATCAAGTCGCCGAACTTAGCCTCGCCGAGGGTGTACTGTGCTCCACCCTGGAGATCCAAGAACCAATGCTTTTTGAAAGTGTACACATTCTCCTCTGAGTCTGTGTAAGTGGCCTGAGCCATAGCAGCTGTGCTCATACCCATCAAAGCAGCAGCCAATAAAACTTTAGACTTTTTCATAACTGTTTAATTGTTTTATTATGTAATACTTATTGTTTCTCTTTTTTGTCTTCTAGCTGCGAGCAGCTAGAAGACTTTCTATATTTACTTCTTGACAACCTTCTTGCCGTTGACGATGTAGATGCCAGGGCGAGACATGTTTTGTACTCGACGACCCATCAAATCGTAGATGATGCTTGGTTTATCCGAATCAGTAGTAATCTCATCAATACCTGTAACCGCATCATTATCTACAGTGTAGGTAAATGTCATTCTTTCATTTGCATGGCAGAGAGAAGGACTTATGGATGTCTTGTCTTGCAAGTACTGTCCGAAATTAGCATCTCCAAAAGTTCCAGCTAAGAGAACGACAGCATAATCATCCTTTCTAAGCTCACCTTCTTGTATTGGATTGTCAAATACCAACTTTAATATGTAGTAATTTGGCATGTCATCGCGGGTGGACTTAACTAAGCGTCCTGAGCGTATAGTTGCATTATTGTCATATCTTGCGATTCTTACCTCCATGTTTGGATCAGCTACAAGATCTGTAATATTGTTCTTGTTTACGCAGATGCAGAAATCGTTAAAATCCGTATCCTTGATAACGTCATTCGAAGGAATGAGCTTGAAGCGAGATAAATCATAGTTGATGCCCGCATCTTCGCCAGAACCGTTCTTTCCTATTTCAAATGTGTATCGGATGGTCTGGGTTTTGACTTCATTGCCATCCAGCATATAGTGGAATGCACCTTCTTTCAAGACCAATGCATACTTGCCGTTACTTAGGTTGTTTAATGCAACCGTGAATGTATTGTCACCATTTGCTGTAAGTTGAGCCTTTGCTATGACGGTAGAAGATGACTGACTTGTGAAATATATGTTTGCGTCGTCTGCCAGTGAAATCTTTGCAACCTTAGGGAATGTCAATGTCAAAGTCTGCTGGTTGTCACTTACAATGTCTGGAGTGATAGAATAAGCTGTTTCCACAGTCTTGATTGCATCAGCTGGCTTGCTCGTTTCTTCCAATTCAAAAGCGGTTGACACATTCTCAGTGAATAGAAGTGTTGTAGAGCCAGGAGTAGAGTTTACCTTCTGCTTGGTGAAATCCACGCTAGCATATGTGGAAACTTCCACACCGTCACCACCTTTGCCTAGTGAACCCTGGAAAGAGAACAGACCGAATACTTTTTGTGCCTCCACTTCCTCATTGGTAAATTTGCTCCATGTCAAGTTCTTCACGTTAGAAGTGACATCATCTGTTACGTTCTTTGAAGATGTTCCATCATATACGTCATTGATATTGGTCAGCACGTGGAGATACTTGTCATCAGATGGAGTTTGGAAAGAAAGCGTTCCGTCACCATTGTTTGTTGCATAGAATGCAGTCGCTTCGTTCTTGTTGGTAGTGAGGCTTACTGCATTATTATTGTAATAAAGATAAAGTCTTTTACCACTGTTGTTGACTGCTGCTATGTGATAATACTTGCCTGTAGTTGGCAACGTGACATTACTCTCTTTATAGAAATTGTCAATAGCAACTTGTAGTTGTTCGTCTGTAGGCGTATTTTCAGCATTAACCAAAGCTGCTAAAGCTTGTCGTGCAGTGCTGTTTTCTGCTGGTAAACCTAGACCGGAGGCATTGATTAAATCTTTTGCCAGTTTCATCGTTTCCGAATCATCTATTACGTATGTCAGGGTAAAGGCAGGATTATATCGCTCACGAGAAGTATTACCTTTCATCAAATTGAATATGGTCTTTTCTGGAATGATGATTTTATATACGCCTTTCTCCGTAATCTCATTTTCGAGATTTGACATTTTTAATGTTACTGTTTTTTCAGCCGTCTTCTCTACAGTGAGTGCGCAAAAGTCTTCTCCGTTTTTGGTCACATAAAAATCTGTGTTTTCTACACCGCCTATAGCATTGTCGTAATGGAGAGTAAATTCCAAAGGTAGCTTTTGATATGTACCTTCTGCTGGTGTTACAGAAGAGAAGGTAAATGTATTCTTTGGGGCTTTTACTGTGAAAGTGTAAGTCAAAGCTTTGTTCTCAAATCCTTCAGAGTTTTTGAATGTCTTTGCTGGAATGGTAATGGTATAGGTGCCATCGTCCTCAACTTTATTGGCAGGGGTAATCCTGACAACCTTGCCAGAAACGGAAACGTTGAGATCTTGAGAGCTAGTTCCATTACTCATGGTGAGTTTACTTGAGGAGGCTTGATATACAGAGGTATCAAAAGTTAGCACCAAACTCCCAAAGCTGTCAAGCACACTTCCTGTGGAAATGTTAGAAGATGGAACCAAAGTTTCAGAAGGGGTAGTGTAGTAAACGTATATTTGTTGTAGCTGTGATGCTTGTGCACTGTTGAAGAAGCTAACATTTGTGGTGCTCTTTCCTTCGTCACTTTTCCAGAACTTATAACTTCTGTATGGATCTTGGTAACCAGGTTGACCTTCGGCAAGATGCAAGTCGCCAATGATGCTTAGGTCTGAAATGCGAATAGAATCAAGCTTACTATCCTCATTGCAGCCAAAAGTCATAGTAGTGGTTGCTGTTACACGAAGATAATAGGATGTCTGGTCATTTCTAATAATTGTCACGTATTCAGATCCGATTGGCTGTGAGCCGGCTTTGAAACTGATATTGGTCTGCCCATTTTTGAAAATAGTATTGGTGGTTTTGACAAAGTCACCATTTTCTGTACCTGGGGTGATGGCAGGGGTTAGACTGCTTGGTGTACAGAAATCATATACTGCCACTCTATGTATCTGTGCAAAACTATTTGCAGAAGCTAAGAGTAAGAGGAATAGTATTGCTTTTTTCATTGTTGTTTTTGATAAAATTAGCGCATGGTTTCGTCGATTTCGTCGGAAGCCGTTTTGATGCAGAGTTTCCAACTGCCATCCACTTTCACTGGGTTAAACATATATGCAGTTTTTGCTGGCTCTGTTGTTCCTGCTTGCTCGGCAGTTGCCCATACTACACTGTATTTTACATCATTGCAACCTTCTAGTTGGAAGGAATAATAGGTACGTTCATATTCCTTGACAGGGAACATCATGAATTTTGTGCGATATTTCCTCTTCAGTTCTTCAGAGAGAGGTTTCACTTGCTGTGGAGAGTCTATATATTCATACATGTTGCTCAAAACCTTGTCATATTGCTTGGCCTTTAAGTCTTCCATTGCATTATCACAAAGCTTTAGCATGACAGCTGTGTCTTCAGCAGTCAATTCGCTTCTGAATTCATCTACACGCTCTTCACGAGATTTCTTTTTGTCGCCACATGAGGCAAAGGCAAACATCAGAATTGCCACAAAGGCAAATAGAATATATTTCTTCATAATCATGTAAGTTTATATAATGAAAAGAGGGTGTGCCGCTCTTTTAGGCACACCCTCTAATTAGAGCTATTTTGATACTATGTATCACTGAGATTTAGTCGTGACCCAAAGTAGTCTTGATGTTGATCTTAACGTATGTGGTGAATGTACCCCACTCGTACTCAACTGTTACAGGAACCTTAACGTAGAACTCTCTTACGTTGTCACCATTGTTCTTGTAGTAGATAGCACCGAACTTCTCAGGATTCTCGTTCATGTACTTAACGAGGGCATTGTTCTTAGCCTCATACTGGAAGCCATTAGTTGCACCGTAAGTAGTGTTAGGCTGTCTCAAGTTGAATGTGTAAGTCTCCTTGAGGTTCATCTGTGGATATGTACGCAATTCAGCCTCTGTTGTAACTTCGCTCAACTTCTTCTCTGTACCATAGTGCATGTTAGTCAATACCTTAGATGGAGTAACATCTACAGTGATTGCCTTAACATTGTAGTATGCCCAGAACCAAGTGTTCTTGCCCCACATGTAACCATTAGCTTCACCACGCCAGTCAAACATCTTCAAGATGTCGATGAGGTAGATAGTGTTACCGTTGGTGTTAGCATCAACCATCTGCTGCTCTTCAGTAGCCTTCAAGTTGATAGGACGCTGCCAGCTTGCGAGGTTAAGACCCTCAGATGTCTTCTTGGCAATCCAACACTTAGTAGGAACAACGATATCCAACCAAGCACTCATCTCTGTAGTGATGTTCTTGTGACCCTCTGTATAACCAACTGCGTTCAATACCTTCTGGCTGAAGTCGTTGTTAATCAAAGTAATCTCGCCAGTTGTCTGGTTCAATGTAGCAATCATCTTGTAAACACCATCACACTCTGCGTAGAGCTTATCGTTTGTGAATGCACCCTTAGTTGCATTGTAGTCGATAGCGCACTCTTCAAGAGTCTTGTCAAGTGTAGCCTCATCCCAAACGTGCTCGTCTGCTACAGGAGCTATAACGTGCTTGCAGTACAACTTGTTGTATGTAACATCAGCAGCACCGCTCTTAGGAGTTACGGTATAAGTCTTACCGTCCTGAGCAACTACAGAAGTAGCCTTAGGAGCAAAGTAGTACTTATGGAAATCCTTTACATTTACTTCACGATTTTCTCCATTTGTTGCATTTGCTACAATTGTCTTGCCTATTTCATAGTTCTCTACCAATGTAGAACGGATGCCACGGTTGATAGTAACAATGTCACCACCGTCAGTTGGCTCCTTAACGTCAAGAACGAATGCCTTGGCATCTGCGCCTGTTACGTTTGGAGTTCCGTCAAGTTTGAACCAGTAGTTCCTGTTCTTGTTGCCGAAAGTATAGGTATCTACAACATCACGAGTCAAGTTATAAGACAACTTGATATAGATGTACTGGTACTTAGCACCGCTACCCTCGATTGCCTTGTAACGTACATAGCGTGTAGCGTTAACAGGGAACTCTGTCTTGTGGTGTGTCAAAGCCTCAACTTCGTCAGCAGCAAGATCCCAAGCGAATACGTGGTTAGTTGTACCCTGAGAGTTGCCATAGTACTTAGCAAGACCGAGAGGACTCTCTGTAGCCTTGTTGTTTGCGTCAAGAACAAAGGTCTTCAACTCATAAACATTATTACCACTAGCAGTTGTCTCGATAGGGCTGTTGCTCTTCAAGTCTGGCTCATACTGGCTGTCGAAGGTATTCTTCTCCATACCCTCCAAAGTCTGAGTCAATACATAGTCGTTGAACTGTGCCCATGTTGTCTTGTAGCTATCGATAGCGTTGCAAAGATCGAAGTTAGCAGGTGCAGTTGGGAATTTCTCAATCTTTGTTGTAGGAAGTTCTGCCTCAGCAACTGGCTTCTTGGTGATGTGAATCAAGATGTAGCCATCGAGAACCACCTTGTCGCCACGCTTAACGAGAACCTGTACCAATGGCTCACGATCGATTGCAGAAGGAGAAGTTTCACCCTGTGGTGTCTCGTCGTACTTAACGTTCCATGCGCGAATCTGACCATTCTTCTGATCAACCCACTTAGCAAACTTAGAATCAGCAGTCTTGTTACCATCTACCTTATAGTCAACGAGGTTGTATTCGAATGTAAGACCCCACTTAGCGGCCTCTTCAATAGACCAAGTCTCCTGCTCGTATGGATATCCAGCCTTCTTGATGTTCTGCTTCATAGCATGGAGAGCCATGTAGTCAGAAATCTTGATGCCTTCCTTGCTGTCATAGTAAACTTCGAGAGCTGCACCATCAGGATCAGCGAGAGCCTCCTGTGGAGAATCCCATACGTGTACTCTCTTCTCAGCGCAAACTGTCTCAAGACCGAGCTCGTCGCCAAGGCGATTAGCTGCAGAAGTCTGATTCAAGTCTGGAGCGATGCGAGCGTACATAGGTTTCTTGCCCCATACCAATGCCTCTACGTAAGCTTTCTCTGGCTGAAGCAAAGCATAGTCAGAAGTTACTGTAGCCTCGTTACCGCTGTTGTCCTTAGTTGCAGACTGGAGAGCGATAGTGTTTGGCAAGTTCTCTGCATCGTTATAATCCTTTGTTGTAGGTGTCTCGTTCAAGAGTTCAGGATGTGCAATCTGCAAACCTGCTGTCAAGATACCATTAGAATTCATGAACAACTGTGTACCAGCATCGTTCTTCTCTGGTGAAGTTACACCGAGCTTGTTGGCTGCTGCACGTGTGTGGTAGTTGATGATCTCTGGCTCAAGTACGTTGTAACCCTTGATGTCTGCAAACTTAGTGTTAGCGTTAGAAGGATTCATGTGGTACTGAACACCCCAAGCTGGACCATAGTTGAATACTTCTGCAGTCTCAGAAGTTGGGTCGTTTGGCAATGTGTTTGGCAAGTAATCCTCAAGACCAGTGATAGACTTAGGCTTGTTAAGATCGTTTGTCAATGTTTTACGAGTCTTACCAGTCAAACCAGTCTCTACCTTCTTGTATGTACCAGTCAAGTAATCATAGACGATAGTCTCGATACCATCCAAGTACAAGTGTGGCATGAATACCAAACCACGGAGGTTACCAGACAATGAGATAACAACAGTCTCGCTAGCAACACCCTTTACACCAGTAAGAGTCAAGTTCTCTTTGTCCAAAACGGCAGAGATACCATTCTGAGCTTTGTTGCGGAAGCTGATAGTTGTAGCCTTGACGAACTCGCCATCCTTCCAGATGTCGAAGCAACCAGTCTCAGCGTTAGGAACGTAGTACTCGTAAGATGTTGTGGTAGAAGTGCCGTCGTTGCCATTGCTTCCAGCATCGCCTTTGTCTCCCTTGTCACCTTTATCACCTTTGTCTCCCTTGTCACCCTTGTCACCTTTGTCTCCCTTGGTTCCAAGTGCGTAGAACTCGGTTTTAACACCATCTTTTACCCAATAACCATCGGTACCGATAGTCCAAGCTGTACCAGGAGTACCTGCTTCACCATCTTTACCATTGGCGATGGTGAACTTCTTACCGTCACTCAAGGTGACAGTCACACCATTGTCTGCTTCTGCTACATTTGTGATTACGCTTCCATTCTTGATCAAGTCCTCAATAGCCTTGATAGCCTTGGAGTTGGCATCGATTTGCTGTTGCAAATTCTGGATGTCGTCATCGTAATCCTTACAAGACTGCAAAGTAGTAGTTGCGCCTACTACCATTGCGCCCATAAGCAAAGCACTAAAAAATTGTCTTTTCATACGATAAAAATTAATTAAACATTGTATATATTAACTACTTTATTCTATGCTTTTTCTCTCTATCTTCTGACGAGAGATATTATATTTCGGTGCAAACTTACACAAAAATCTTGAAACATGCAAATAAATAAAAGGATTTTTGAAAAAAAACATCAAAAATCCTTTATTTTCTTGTTGTAGATTGTTGAAACAGGGTAAATATTGCCCTTTTTAACATTTCTGTAACCTTCTTGGTCGTGCCTTATATTTCTGATTACTATGTATAAAGCATCAAAATGAATCTTTTTTGATACTTACTCATCAAAATCTATTGAAGAAATGTCATTCACAGTTCAATATATTCCTCCTTTTTACGTTATTAAAACATAGAATACCTTATTCTCTTAAACAATGAATGCCCTTATTCTTTATTCTATGCATATCATCATAAAAAAATAGTAAATAAGAATAATATGGTTTTAAAGATTGAAATTCCAGAGAATATAATATTAAGCAAAAATGACGAACTTGTCATCAGGTTTACAAACACACAGAATGCAACTTGCACTGTACATACTCTTTCTAATGATTTATCTATCGTCCCTAAGAGTACGGCTGCCGAAAGCCATAACACTTCCCTTCCTTCTTTTGTAGATCAGCTAAGAACACAATTTCTTCAACAAAACAAACTCAGATTAGCAGAAACTTATCAAAGTGCCTTGAATAGTTTCTGCCTATATATTAATAAGGTGGAAATACTTATGGAAGATATAGACAGCAAGATGATAGAAGGCTATGAGAGTTATCTCAAACAGAAGAAGCTCACTCTCAATACCATTTCCTTCTACATGCGGATTTTGCGAGCTATCTACAACAGGGCTGTCAAAAGTGGAACCATTGCAGATAAAAAGCCTTTCAGTCATGTATTCACGACAATGACAAAAACTGCTAAAAGAGCAATACCTATCCAGACCATACAGAAAATAGCCCAAGCCCATATCACGAATAAGAACGAAGCATTGGCACGTGACCTTTTCCTGTTCAGCTTTTATACCAGAGGTATGTCGTTTGTAGATATAGCGTATCTCAAAAAGACTGACCTTAACGACATGTACCTTATATATAAAAGGAAGAAGACTGGTCAGGAATTAAAAATAGCGTGGCGAAAGGAAATGCAGGAATTGGTGGATAGAAACAGTTCTAAAGACGGCGTCCACTTGTTTGGCATATTAGATGAAAACAGCGAGAAAAGTCTCCGATTCCAATATCATTATACACAATGTATTATCAACACGGCTTTGAAACGATTAGGAAAGCAGCTAAACTTAGGAACCAATCTTACCATGTATGTAGCTCGACATTCTTGGGCTACAATAGCCCGACAGAAGAATATTCCCCTCAGCGTGATTTGCGATGGCATGGGGCACAATTCAGAGAAAACTACTCAGATATATCTACAGAGTGTGGATGCTGATGCAATTGACCGATGCAACGACAAACTAATTGCTGCCATTACCAAATCTGACAAAAAGAAATAGATAAAGGAACTTTCTTGGAATACGAACGATAAGCTATGTATAATATCTCTCGTCAGGAGATAGAGAGAAAATGCATAGAATAAAGTAGTTAATATATACAATGTTTAATTAATTTTTATCGTATGAAAAGAAAGTATTTTAGTGTATTGCTTATGGCTGCTATGACTGTGGCATCCACAAGTATGGTTACTTCTTGTAAGGATTACGATGATGACATCAATAATGTACAGACACAAATTGATGCCGCCAACGACCTTATAAAGAAGTTGGACACCCAAGCTTCTACTTTGCAGACTGCCGTTACCACAGCACAGTCTACTGCGGACGCAGCTAAAACAGCTGCTGCAGAGGCTGCCACTGCTGCTAAGAACGCTCAGGCTACAGGTGACGAGGCATTGGCTACAGCTAAGACTGCTCAGGCTGCCGCTGAGGCTGCCAAGGCTGCTGCCGCTGAAGCTCAAAAGGCTGCTATAGAGGCTGCTACTAAGCAGGTTAATGACTTGAAGGCAGAGATTCAGACTGCTCTAGACAACAAGGTTGACGTTGCAACATTCAACACTGCCGTTGCTAAGCTCGAAGGCGATATCGCCGGTATCGATGCTAAGTTGAACACTTTGGGTGAGGATGTTAAGAACAACCAGAAGGAAATCACCACTGCTAAGGAAGCTATCGCAACTTTGGAGGCTGCACAGAAGAATGCCGAGGTTCAGATTGCCGCTTTGGAGAAATTCAAGGCTACCTTGGAGTCAGAGACTATCCCTGGCCTTAATGATGCTATCAAGGCTAACGGCGTAGAAATCGAAGGCGTTAAGAAGAGCGTTGCTGACCTTAAAGATGCTACAACTAAGGCTCAGAAGAAGTTGGCTAATGATATTGCCAAGGTAGCTGCTGACCTTACCGCTTTGCAGGGTACCGTAGATGCTATCGACGCTGCTTACAAAGCTGGTGATGAGAATCTCCAGAAGCAGATAGATGATTTATTGAAGACTGTCAAGGCTAACAGTGGCAAGCACGATCAGGATGTTTCTGCTATCGATGCCAAGATTGCGGCTCTCGATAAGCTCATCTCTGATAATAAGTCTGAGTTGAAGAACTATACTGACGATGCTGTTAAGGCTGCAAAGAAAGACTTGCAAGGGCAAATCGATGCTTTGGCTAAGCTTAATATCGACGGTGTAGAGCAGGGCTTGGCTGACTGGATGAAGCAAATCAACGACAAGTTCGACAATTACTATACATCTGGCCAGATTGATGAGAAGATTAATACTTTGACAGACAACTACAAGCAGGCTATTGCTGATGCTATCGAGGAAGCTTCTGAAAACTTGACTTCTAGCATGAACAGTATCCGTACCGAGTTGCTCGGCGAGATCAACCTCCTCAACATCTTGTGTGGCCAGAGATTGACAAGCATGGTATTTGCTCCAACAACATACATTGATGGTATCGAGGCTATCAAGTTCTCTACCCTCAACTACTATGACTGGGGTACTGACGCAACTGCTTGGGAGGCAGATGCTCCTACAACTAAGACTTATACTTATATCAACGACAAAGAGACAACGGTTAAGTACTACTTGAACCCTGCTACAGTTTCTTTGGATGCTATCGATAAGTTCGACTTCGTTTCTCAGGATGCTACTAATGAGAAGAAGTTGACTCGTGCTGGTGCGGAGGCTCCTATCAAGGTGGCAGGCCAATCTCTCAAGAATGGCGTTCTTACCTTGAACGTACAGAAGACAGGCAATGCTCCATTGATGTCTGAGACTTCTCATGGCTGGGGTACTACATACAGCAAGTTCCCTATCGTTGCTTTGCGGGCAAAGTTGACAGGCGAGGCTGTTACAGACAAGGACGATGCTGACAACTTGTTCGTTTACTCAGACTGGGCTCGTCTCTATGAGTCAACAGAGCGTCCTTACATCCACAATACTCAAGCTAAGGATGATGCAAATAATGTTATCGAGAATAACATAGGCAAGACGAATCCTGCAGCTTCTCACTTCTGGAGCTTCTCTGAGGCTTATGCTCGCAAGAAGAAGACTGACAAATTGCCTACAGCAGAGAACAGCAACTGCATCACCAAGAAGGTTGACTATGATAAGAGCATCGATTTGACTTCACTTGTAGAGGTGTGCGACAAGAGCGGTGCTATCTATGACCTCAACAAATTTGGCTTGAAGTTCGAGTTCCATATCATGGAGTACAACTTGCTCAATCAGGGTAGTACAACAGACTGGACTAACCAGCAGTACTTCGCTAAGTTGAAGGAAGATGGCAAGACATTGGTAGCTACAGCTCGCAATGGTGCTGAGGGCAACCGTGATGCTATCGGTCGTCAGCCAATGATTCAGGTTGTTTTGAAGGATGTGAACGATCCTAAGCACGAGAAGGTAGTTGATGTACGTTACTTCAAGATTCAGTGGGTTGATGTACAGGAGACTGTAGATTATGGCCCAATCGCTAAGGACTTCGAGGATGCATATAAGTGTGGTGAGATATACCAGTACATCATCGGTGAAGAGGCTATGAACAATGTTTATGCTACCGCAAACATGTCTCGTGATGAGTTCCATAAGTCTTACACTGTCAACCAGGCATTATTCCCATCTTACAATGACGTTGTAAACAATACTAATAGTTTTGATACAGGCAAGACTAACTTCAAGGATTTGAAGGACAATACTGCTGATGGTCAGACACACAACTTGAAGTGGACTATCAACTCTAACTACTTTGCTATGACTCAGGCAGAGTATGAGGCAGGTGAGGCTACACGTACAGTTTACGGTTACTTCTACAAGACTTCTAACCGTAATAGCCGAATCATCTTCTCTATGACTGTGAAGTGGACTATCAATAAGATGGCTTATGCTACAGGTGTTAACTATAGCCAGGAGCAGTGGGAACCATCAGGCTTGACCATGGCTAACGGTTTGACCAACGCAGACAAGAAGAGATTTATCAACCCAGCTTTGCGTTCTGACAACATTTATGGTACAGTAAACTACCGCGATTGCCAGATTATTGGTGATTTGAAGGCTGGTTACATCAACAACGGTAAGGTTCCTGAAACCGTTCAGGCTCTCGTTAACTTTGGCATTGCTAAGTTGACATTCGACCCTGCTCGTTTGAGCGTTCTTCCTACCAAGAAGGCTACTGACAAGTGGACATTGTCTAATGACAACATGAAACTCTACTACAATGGTGTACAGGCTGCAACAATCGACAAGACTGGTATCATCAGCCTCTATGAGGGTGTAGCAACAAAGGCTGGTAACGATGGTGAGCCTACAGAGGGCGCTCTCCTCTTGGTTGGTAAGGACGTTCCAGTGAAGTTGGCTAGTGTTTACTGTGGAGTTTTGAATCAAGAGATTGATAAGTATCTCGTAAACTTCATCAAGCCATTGACTATGAATGAGGTTAAGATTGAGGATACTCTTAAGGATGTTATCGATGGTGGTAGCAGCTCAGTAAGCATCCAGGATAAGATCATTATCCGTGAGGCATTTGGCTTGAAACGTATGATTGTGGGTCCAACTAAGCAACTTGACAAGGATGCTGCAGCTCTCGGCAAGTGGTACATCGTAAAGTCAGCTTACTGGGATGAGGCTAACATCAAGACCAACCTCCAGAAGAATGGTTCTATTGGTGCTAATGCAAATGTTAAGCTCTCTGACTTGAAGAACGCTGATGGTTCTGTTAAGTATCGTGTAGCTATCGATACAAAGGCTCAGAAGGTAACATTCCACAACATGAGCGGTAACGCTATCTCTCAGAAGTTCATCGTATCTATCCCTGTATCTGTTCAGACTAAGTGGGGTAAGTTCACACAGATGGTTGACATCACTGTTGTGCCAAACAAGTAATTCTTTAGAAAGAAAAACTTTAAATAATAAACGGAAAGGCATCTCGGGTACTCTCTTGGGGTGCCTTTCTTTTAATTAAGCAAATATGAAAATTATCAATAAGTTATTCATTGGTTGCTTCGTGCTAGGTAGTATTTTCTTGGCATCATGCTCTATTTGTTCCAATAGTAAGGAGAAGGGTGGAAGAAGTGCTAACCAAACAGACACCGTGCCAACTTTTTGCAAGGCAGACACTACGCAAGTGTTGAAAATGGCAGAGGACTATTTGGAAGCATTGAAAAATCAAAAATATGACGAAGCTCTTTCCAAGCTGAACCTGATTCTGAATGATAGCGTTAAGCCTCTACCGGAAAAAGACAAGCAAATGATTATTCGTCAGCAGCAAGTTTTCCCAGTGTTGGATTACCATTTGGAGTCATTCAAGTTCATCAATGAACATCGAGTTGAGGTGACCTATAGCATCGAGTTCTTCAAGAAAGAAGACCCTAATGATCCTATCCAGAACACGATCCGTATCACCTTTGCCCCTCAGAGAATCAACGCTCAGTGGTATTTGGTCTTGATGGACAAATCTTATGTTACCTATACTCCTGAAAAGCAAAAGGACATGGAGACGATTGACTAATTTTCAATACATATCTAAACATGAAATCAATGAAAAATATTTTTCTAGTTTCTGCATTGTTGTTGGGCGCTAGCTCTGCCATGGCTGCTACCTATACAGACAAGGAGGGTAATGAATATACATTCAAGAAACATGCTTTCCTCGACCTTCAGGGTGGTGCTCAGTACACACTTGGCGAGGCTAAGTTTGGTGACTTGATTTCACCTAACGTTCAGTTGGGACTCGGCTACCAGTTCAACCCTGTATTCGGCATGCGCTTGCAGGTGAATGGCTGGCAGAGCAAGGGTGGCTGGAATGGTTTTGAACCACAGCACACTGGAAACCCTTACACGGCAGACTATAAGTTCAAGTATGTAGCTCCAGGTGTGGACTTCATGTTCAACCTCTCCAACCTCTTTTGCGGTTGGAACCCTAACCGTGTGTTCAATGTAACAGCATTCATTGGTGGTGGCGCCAACATCGCTTGGGGCAACGACGAGGTCAATGACATCGCCAAGACCCTCAAAAACTTGAATGATTATAACCTCGAATATCTTTGGGATGGCACCAAGGTACGTCCATTCGGTCGTGCAGGTCTCGACTTAGAGTTCAAGGTAAGCAAATCTGTAAGCATCATGTTGGAGGGTAATGCCAACATCACTACCGACAAGTATAACTCCAAGAAGGCAGACAACCCAGACTGGTACTTCAACGCACTCGCAGGTCTTCGCATCAACCTCGGCAAGAGCCACACCAAGACAGAGCCTGTAAAGGAAGTTCCTGCTCCACGTCCAGTAGAGGAGTATGTAAAGCCAGAACCTAAGCCAGCTCCAGTAGAGGAGAAGAAGGTGGAGGAGATTCGTCGTGACGTATTCTTCGTTATCAACTCCAATAAGATTCGTGAGTCTGAGGACGCTAAGATCAAGGAAGTAGTTGACTACTTGA
>USJD01000029.1 GCA_900554835.1 uncultured Prevotella sp.
TCATTATTCATTATAAATTATACATTATTTATATATATGAACAAGCAAGAACAGGAACTCCGCAAGAAGAGTCCGATACAGATAAGAAACAAGAAGGCATCCTTCGAATACTTCTTCGTGGATACCTATACAGCAGGCATCGTGCTTACCGGTACTGAAATCAAGTCGATACGTGGCGGTAAGGCTTCGCTCGTGGACTGCTATTGTGACTTCTACCAGGGCGAACTCTGGGTGAAGGGCATGAACATCTCTCCTTATTTCTACGGCTCATTCAGCAATCATGAGGCCCGCAGAGACCGCAAGTTGCTGCTCAACAAGCGAGAACTCAGAAGACTTGAGGAAGACAGCAAGCAGCCGGGATTTACCATCGTGCCTATACTCGTTTTCATCGACGATCATGGACGTGCCAAGGTGGATATCGCCCTCTGCAAGGGTAAGAAGGAGTACGACAAGCGACAGACGCTCAAGGAGAAGGAGGACAGACGAGAAATGGACCGTGCCATCAAGCACTTCTAAGCCATCTCGAACACCTCTAAGATACGAATGCCGTGCCCTCAAAAGCACGCCTATATACAGAAAATCGACAATGGGTAAGACGATAAGAGAGATTGTTAAGGAGAAAATCCTGATTCTCGACGGTGCGATGGGCACGGAGATTCAGAAGTACAATTTGACGGAGGAAGACTTCAGGGGTGACAGATTCCAGGATATTCCAGGACAGATGAAGGGTAATAATGATATGCTCAATATTACCCGCCCTGATGTGATTTCAGATATTTACAGGAGGTACCTCGAAGCGGGTGCCGACATTATTTCTGCCAACACATTTTCTTCGCAGCGCATTTCGCAGGCTGATTATCACTTGGAAAATCAGGCCCGGGAAATGGCTTACGAGGGAGCCAGGCTGGCACGCATTCAGTGCGACCTTTTCAGCACTGATGACAAACCGCGTTTTGTGGCGGGCGATGTGGGCCCTACCAACAAAACGTGCAGTATGAGTCCTGACGTGAGCAATCCTGCGGCACGTGAGATTACGTATGATGAACTTTTTGAGGATACATGCGAGCAAATCGACGGTCTCATCGAGGGTGGTGTGGATGTGATTCTCATCGAAACCATCTTTGATACGCTCAACTGTAAGGCGATGATCGATGCGGCGCTTACCACGATGAAGAAGCACGGTGTGGACCTGCCTATCATGGTGAGTCTGACCGTGAGCGATCTGGCTGGTCGTACCCTGAGCGGACAGACCATCGAGGCTTTCCTTGCCAGTATCTCGTCTTATCCTATCTTCTCGGTGGGCATGAACTGTGCCTTCGGTGCTCCGCAGATGAAACCTTTCATCAAGCGCATGGGGGCAGTGGCGCCATGGTATATCAGCGCCCATCCGAACGCCGGACTGCCTAACGAGATGGGACAGTATGACGAGACGGCTGAGAGTATGGCTCCGAAAATCAAGGAGTTCCTCGACGAGGGACTGGTCAACATTATCGGCGGCTGCTGTGGCACTTCGCCCGAATTCATCGCCAGTTACAACCGTATGGCGCAGGGCGTGAAACCGCATCAGGTGGCGGCCAAACCGGACACCATGTGGCTCTCCGGACTCGATCTGCTTGATGTGGACGACTCCGTGAAACTTCCGATGGATGCGTCAAGATTCGTCAACGTGGGCGAGCGATGCAATGTGGCGGGTAGCCGTAAGTTCCTCCGACTCATCAATGAAAAGCAGTATGAGGAGGCGTTGGATATCGCCCGCAAGCAAGTGGCTGACGGGGCTGCTGTCGTGGATGTCAACATGGATGACGGTCTGCTGGATGCTAAGGTGGAAATGGTCAACTTCCTCAATATGATAGCTGCTGAGCCTGAGATTGCCAAGGTGCCTATCATGATCGACTCCTCGAAATGGGATGTCATCGTTGCTGGACTGAAATGCTGTCAGGGTAAGTGCATCGTCAACTCCATCTCGCTCAAGGAAGGTGAGGAGAAGTTTATCTCCCACGCCCGTGATGTGATGAGATACGGAGCTGCCGTGGTGGTGATGTGTTTCGATGAAATCGGGCAGGCTACCACTTTCGAGCGCCGTATTGAGATCGCCGAGAGGGCCTATCGCATCCTCGTGGATAAGGTGGGAATGAATCCGCTCGACATCATCTTCGACCCAAACGTGCTGGCCATCGCTACGGGTATGGAGGAGCACGACAACTATGCCGTGGAGTTTATCCGCGCTACGGAATGGATCCACCAGCATCTGCCTGGTGCCCATGTGAGCGGTGGTGTGAGCAACCTCTCTTTCTCCTTCCGTGGCAATACTTATATCCGCGAGGCTATCCATGCTGTTTTCCTTCATCATGCCCAGCTGGTGGGTATGGACTTCGGTATCGTAAATGCCAAAGCCAGAAAGGATTACGCTAAATTGCCTGAAGAACAGCGTGAACTCATCGAAGACGTGGTGCTCAACCGCAGAAAGGGTGCTGCCGACGAACTGATAGATCTTGCCAATGAGATCAAGGAACAGATGGATGCTGCCAAGGCTGCTGCCAAGGCGGGTGGTGCGCCCGTGGCTAAACCGGCTGCTCCGGAATGGCGCAAGGAACTGGTGGAGAACCGCCTGAAATATGCCCTGCGCAAGGGTATCACGGAGTTCCTGCAGAAGGATATAGATGAGGCACTCGCCAAATATCCGCATGCCGTGAATGTAATCGAGGGACCATTGATGGACGGTATGAACGAAGTGGGTGCGCTCTTCGGCGAAGGAAAGATGTTCCTGCCACAGGTGGTTAAGACCGCACGCACGATGAAAGCGGCCGTTTCTATCCTCCAGCCGCATATCGAGGCTGAGAATACGGGCAGCTCTACCAAGGCGGGCAAGGTGGTGATGGCTACCGTGAAGGGCGATGTGCATGATATCGGAAAGAATATCGTCTGCGTGGTGATGTCGTGCAATAACTTCGATGTCATCGACTTAGGTGTGATGGTTCCTGCCGAACAGATTGTCAAGAAGGCTATCGAGGAAAAGGTGGATGCCATCGGATTGAGCGGACTGATTACGCCGTCGCTCGATGAAATGGTGCATGTGGCTCACGAGATGCAGAAAGCGGGGTTGCGCATCCCTATTATGGTGGGCGGTGCTACTACCAGCGAACTGCATGTGGCGCTCAAGATAGCTCCGGAATACGACGGTCCGGTGGTATGGGTGAAAGACGCGAGTCTGAATGCCGGCATCTGCACCCGCCTTTTTGATAAGGTGGAAGGTCCGAAATTCGTGAAGGAACTGGACGACAAGTATGCTAAGATGAGGGCGGAATATCATGAACAGCAGCAGAAACTCGCCAGCCTCGATGAAGCCCGCAAGAATAAGTTGAACTTGTTTGAATAAGACACAGAATTTAGTAGATAAATGCTGAATTCATCAGATAAATACAGGATACGAAAGAGTTGATATAGAAAACGTTAGTGAAAATATAGTTATGATTAAAACGGTGATTTTTGACATGGGCGGCGTGATCATCACACTCAACCATGATGAAGCAGTGAAGCGTTTCAGTGCATTGGGGCTGCAGAAGGCCGATGAGGTTTTGGACCCTTATTGTCAGGCTGGCATCTTCGGCGACTTGGAGGAAGGTAAACTGAGTCTTGAAGAATATCAGGAGGCCCTGGAGAAGATGGTGGGCAGAAAACTGTCTTTTGAGGAAGTGCGCCATTGCTGGTTGGGTTATGCGGCTGATGTGCCTGCCAATAAGTTGGCTGCTCTCCGCAAGTTGAAAGAGGAAGGCTATCGCGTGATTCTCCTCTCCAATACCAATCCTTACATGAGTTCCTGGACAGACAGCACGGAATTCTCAGGTGACGGCCATGCCATCGGTGAGTATTTTGATGCCCTGTATCGCAGTTACGAGGTGAAGTTGATGAAGCCGGATGATCGCTTCTTCCGCTATGTACTCACTCAGGAAAAAATCCTCCCAGAAGATGCGCTCTTTGTAGATGACGGTCCGCGCAACTGCGCTGCTGCCAGCGAACTCGGCATCCGTACCTATTGTCCGCAGAACGGGGCAGACTGGACAGAGGAAATCTACAAGTTTCTGAAATAAAGTATTTCATCAACCGAGATTTTACTGCATCGAGATCTTCCTCTCAAGTGAGATTTTCATCAAGTGAGAATTTTCATCAAGTGAGATTTTCTATCAATCGAATGAGTATCTCCAGCCTCAGAGAGAATACTCAAAGACGATTTGAATCAGAAAAAACAGAAACGGAATGCTGCAAGTATCTGAAAAAAGATAAATATTATTGCAATTATTTTGTACTCTGCTTGAAATGTTGTACTTTTGCAGATGTAAATAGAAATAATGGGTGGACCTGATGGGGCTGCCGCGATAAAATTAAACGAAATGGTTATTAAAAAAAGAAGATGGCATTGCTTGCCGGGTCAGGAACTGACCGACCTTGATAAGCAGGTGATGTTTTGGGAAAATAAGGGCAAATTGGTGCCTACTCGTGATTTGATCAAGACTCCAGAACAGATTGAGGGTATCCGTAAGAGCGGTGTCGTCAATACGGGTTGTCTTGATGCAGTGGCTGAAGCTATCCGTCCTGGTATGAACACGCAGGAGATCGACGACATCTGTATGCAGTACTGCAAGGATCATGATGCCATACCTGCCTGCCTCAATTACGAGGGCTATCCTAAGAGCGTTTGTACGAGTATCAATGAGGTGGTTTGCCATGGTATTCCTAAGGAGGAAGACGTGCTCCAGGAGGGCGATATCGTCAATGTGGATATGACTACTATCGTGGACGGCTATTATGCCGACGCTTCCCGTATGTTTATTATCGGTAAGACGACTCCAGAGAAGGAGCAGCTGGTGAGAGTGGCTAAGGAATGCCTCGAAATCGGTGCTGAAGCTGCCAAGCCATACAGTTTTGTGGGCGATATCGGTCATGCTATTGAGAAGCACTGCAAGAAATACGGTTATGGAGTGGTGCGCGATCTCTGCGGACATGGAGTAGGCTGCGAGTTCCACGAAGAGCCAGAGGTGCTTCACTATGGTCATAAGGGTACTGGTATGCTGCTCGTTCCAGGCATGGTATTCACCATCGAACCAATGATCAACATGGGTACCTGGAAGGTGTTCATCGATGCAGACGATCCATACGGATGGGAGGTTATCACGGGCGATGAAAAACCATCAGCTCAGTGGGAGCATACCTTCGTGATGACAGAACACGGTGTAGAGGTGCTGACCTACTAAAGAATAATCACCATAATATATACTCACCATTATATATATAATAAGGTGTAAGAATCTGTGCGGATCAGTAGGATTCGATATAATGGTGTAAGAATCAATATAATAAGGTGTATAAAATCATGGAAGAAAACGAAAAGAAGGATATATATATATTGGGTATTGAGAGCAGCTGCGATGATACCTCGGCTGCTGTCTTGAGAAATGGAGTGCTGCTGAGCAATGTCACGGCTTCACAGGAGGTGCATCGCGCTTATGGTGGTGTGGTTCCAGAACTGGCTTCGCGCGCGCATCAGCAGAATGTGGTTCCTGTGGTCGATCAGGCTATCAAGCGTGCCGGCATCACCAAGGAAGACCTGAGTGCTGTGGCCTTTACGAGAGGTCCCGGTCTGATGGGTTCATTGCTCGTAGGTGTCAGCTTTGCCAAGGGATTTGCCCGCTCGCTCAACATTCCTCTGATTGATGTCAATCACCTGCAGGGACACGTGATGGCGCATTTCATCAAGGAAAGTGATGACGACCAGACTGCTCCTCCGTTCCCTTTCATCTGCCTTCTTGTTTCGGGTGGAAACTCCCAGATTGTGAAGGTGAATGCGTACAACGATATGCAGGTGCTCGGTCAGACCATCGATGATGCTGCCGGTGAGGCTATCGACAAGTGTGCCAAGGTGCTGGAGTGGGGGTATCCGGGTGGCCCTATCGTAGATAAATATGCAAGACAGGGCAATCCGAAGGCTTTTTCCTTTGCCGAACCGCATATCCCGGGACTCAACTATAGTTTCTCTGGCTTCAAGACCAGTTTCCTCTACAGTCTCCGCAAATGGGTGGCAGATGATCCTGATTTCGTAGAGAAAAATAAGTTCGACCTGGCTGCCAGCATCGAGTTTACCATCGTGGATATTCTGATGAAGAAGCTCCGTATGGCAGTAAAGCAGACGGGTATCACCCACGTGGCTGTAGCAGGAGGTGTTTCAGCCAACAATGGTTTGCGCAATGCCTTTCATGATCATGCTAAGCGCTTCGGATGGACCATCTATATTCCGAAGTTCAGTTATACGACTGATAATGCGGCAATGATAGGATGCGTGGGCACGTTCAAGTATCGCGATAAGGACTTCGCAACCATAGACTTGCCTGCGTTCTCTAAAGTAACGTTCAAATAGTTTTTTTATTTAATATATGGAATTTGAAAGTAAGATTTTGAGTAAGAGCATCTCAGAGATGCTATACAATAGTGATAAGACTTTGGGTACAGCAGAGAGTTGCACTGGCGGCCGTATCGCTGAGGCTATCATTGCAGTACCTGGTGCGAGCAACTACTTCAAGGGTGGTATCGTTTCCTATACCAATGAGGTGAAGGAGAACCTGCTCGGTGTGAGCCATGAGGTGCTTGAGGAGCAGACTGCCGTTTGTGAGGAAGTGGCTAAGGAGATGGTGATTGGTGCCATCAATGCCCTCCATGTGGATTATGCGATTTCTGCTACGGGTGTAGCTGGTCCTGCCGGAGGTACTCTGGAGAATCCTGTGGGTACCATCTGGATTGGCTATGGCAGCAAGGATGATGTACGCACTCTGAAACTTACAGAGGATTTCGGTCGTGACATCAATCTCGCCATCGCTACCAATACGGCGTTGAAGTCTATGTTCGCCTTCCTCAAGGAGCACGAAGAGGATTTGAAGAAAGATTAAGCTCTTCTGCTGTCAGAATTTGCAGGAAGATTAAGTTTTTCTTCTGTCAGGATTTGTAGAAAGATTAAGCTCTTTTATCAAGATATTAGAAAATATTAGAGGGTGTGTCATAAGTTCATGGCACTTCCTCTTTTTCATTTCTTCAAAGTTTTGTTTCATAGGATTTTACGGATGAATCGGAGGCATTCTTGCTTATTGGATTACTCACGGATTTTTGCGGATATTTGGCCGCTGGTCAATGGCTGGCGCCCGAAGTATTCCCTTATTGTTTTGTGTCACACAGATTTCGCAGATAACGCAGATTTTTTCGTGGAAGTTTTTGTCCCACGGATTTCACAGATTACACAGATTTTTTATGGAATCTCTGGCGAATCGCTTTGTCCAATCCCAGGGGGATCTGTACCGACCGAATAGGTCGCCTCTGCGCCAATCCGTGAGTAATCGCCGCAGCAAGAACCCTCCGAATAAATTCCGTTTAATCCGATGAATAAAATAGCAATATAGACGACCTGTGACGCAACTCTTTTTTCTTTTATGTTGAAGTGAAAAATGGGGAAAAGAGGTGAAAAGGGGAAGATAAAAGCAAAAAAAACTTAAAAGTTGAGTTTCTGCTAAGGAATATTTTGTATATACGAGAATTATTTGTAATTTTGCACTCTGTTTGGAATAGGTATCAATTAACGAATTAGAAAATTAAAGATAGAAATGTCTAAGATTTGTCAAATTACAGGTAAGAAGGCACAGTTAGGTTGCAATGTGTCTCACTCAAAGCACCGTACAAAGAGAAGCTTTGACGTTAACCTCTTCAGCAAGAAATTCTACTATGTAGAAGAAGAGTGCTGGATTAGCCTTAAGATCAGCGCTGCTGGTCTTCGTCTCATTAACAAGGTAGGTCTTGACGCTGCCCTGAAGCAGGCTGTGTCTAAGGGTTACGTAGATTGGAAAGACATTAAAGTAATAGGAGAATAATATCATGGCAAAGAAAGCAAAAGGTAATAGAGTACAAGTTATCCTCGAGTGCACTGAGCATAAGAACAGTGGTATGCCAGGTACAAGCCGTTACGTGACTACAAAGAATCGTAAGAACACTCCTGAGCGTCTTGAGTTGATGAAGTACAACCCAATCCTTAAGAAGATGACTCTTCACAAGGAGATTAAGTAAGCTCGCTTACAAGTTTATAAACAATTTTATCAATTAAATAGACTATGGCAAAGAAAGCGGTCGCTACCCTCCACGAAGGTAACATGGATGGTCGCGCATATACAAAGGTTATCAAGATGGTTAAGAGCCCTAAGACTGGTGCTTACGTTTTCGATGAGAAGATGGTACCTAACGAGGCTGTTAAGGATTTCTTCAAGGACTAATCATTTAGTACTTAATATATTCATGGGTCGTAACTCTACCGAGTTGCGACCTTTTTCTTTTTCTTCTCCTTCCTCTTTCTCATTCTTTAATCTTTCTCATTTGTCATTTCTCATTTGTCATTTCTCATTTCTGTTGACCTACATCAAGCCGAAAACAGGATTGGTTGATATGAGTCAAAAAAAGTCCTCATTTCATCATTTTGTCATGCCTTTGTGACAGATATTCAAAAAATAGGCATTACCTTTGCACTCGAAAAAGGTGAGATTGTAAAAGGATAATGTTAAACTGGAGCCTCAAATGGAGACTCCGCAAAATGAAAATGATTATGATGACAACAGTAATGATTCTCGCAGTAATAGCAGTCATGATTGCTAAAGCTGTAAATGTAAACAACAAAATGGAAATGGGTAAGTAATTACCTGCTCCATGAGTGGTAAAAAGATTCAGGCTGAAAGAGGCCTGCAGTATTAACTATTTAAAGGATAACAAGTATGAAAACAATTTTCGAAAACATCAAGAAGGCTATCAAGGCTTTCCTTGAGAACTACATGAACGCCATGGAAATGTATGGCGAGGCATTGAGTAAAGGTCGTGGTTGCTCTTGCGCTTAAGGGTTTTCCCTCTGGTGCATCAGAACCAACGGAAAGGATGCTTCTTCTGTAAGCAAGTATCCTGAATGAAAAGAATACAGCTTCTGTAAGCAAACTTCAGAAATGAAGTTGCTTCTTCAAGCGAGCATTCATTTGATAAAGAAAGTAATTACGTTTGTAATATATGAAAGAAGCGTGCAGGTCTCTAAAGCTTGTACGCTTTTTTATTTTTTCTCCGCTGAGTTTTTTCTTCTCGCAGATAATTGTTTTTCGTCCCACAGATTTCACAGATCTCCACAGATTTTCTTCATCGGAAGATTTTTCATCGGATTTCACGGATGAATCGGAAGGCATTCTTGCTTATCGGATTACTCACGGATTTTCGCAGAATTTTGGCCTCTGGCCAATGGCTGGCGCCCGATATATGCTCCTGTTGTTTTTTTGTCACGCAGATTTCGCAGAAAACCTCCGAATAAATTCCGTGTCATCCGATGAATAAAAAAATCCCATGATGAAAAAAAAATCTGCGTCATCTGCGAAATCTGCGTGACTAAAAAACAGATATACACAGATGTTTTTCCCCGATTTTATACTTTTTATTTGGTCATTTCATTATTTAATCATACCTTTGCAAGCAAGTATAAAGTGGTACACTTTTTAATTAGAACATAAAGAAAACAGAAATGGAGCAGCAAGATATTATCAGCAAACTGGAGGCTAAGGGAATCAAACCTACAGCCAATCGTATTCTCGTTCTCAAAACTTTGGCGAGCGAGCATCATCCACAGAGCCTCAGCAATCTGGAACACAAGATGCTGACCATGGACAAATCAAGCATCTTCCGAGTGCTCACCCTCTTCCTCGAACACGACGTGGTGCACGCTTTCGAGGACGGACGAGGCGTCCTCAACTACGAACTCTGCGAGAAAGAAGGAAAATGCGACCATCATGACGGACATATCCATTTCTATTGCGAGGCTTGCCAGCGCTCCTTCTGCATGGAAGACATCCATATCCCAAGCTTCGAATTACCAGAAGGATTCTATCCCCACTCCGTCTCCTTCGTCATCAAAGGAGAATGCCCGGAATGTAGAAAAAAGCACAAATACTTGCCATAATAACGACATTAGCCTGCCTGACAACGGCATAAATGTGCCATATAATCAGCAAAAATTTGCCCTAAAATCAACAAGAGAAGCATCCTCAGCTTAACATACATTTAACTATTCACATTTTTTAGTTGCATATTTGCAACTAACTTTTTCTTACAAAGTATATAAGATTTGTGAATTTAGGGCATTTCAAATTTAAGAGCCGTTAAAGTGTTAAATTCAAATGTTAAAACGGGATAAAAAACAATACGGAATGATTGCTTTCTCATTTTTTGCTTCTATATTTGCAACCGGTTAGACGAAGCACTCGCTTTTCCGAGACAGAAAAATCTGCCAGGAATCAAGACCCCTCACAAGGAGTTCTGAAATAAGAAAACCAAAGCAGAGGTTCTGGAATCAAGACCCCTCACAAGGAGTTCTGAAAAAACGAGGCTGCCGCAAACCAATTAGAGTAATAAAAAAGAAAAGTAATAATTAAAAGCAATAGACATGAAAAAGGTAACAAATTACGTGATGGCTCTGTTGTGCGCAGGTTCACTCGCATTCTCAGCCGGTGCATTCATGAAAGTAAACGCAGCTCCAGCTACTACTTCAGCTCCAGCTGGCCAACCAGTAGATCTCACTTATGCAGCAGAAAAAGCTCTGCCAGCTGTAGTTCACATCAAATACGTACAGAACTCCAAGACAACAACCGTTGACGTGCAGGACGATCCATTCGGAGGATTCTTCGACCCATTCGGCTTCTTCGGAAACCCAGGCAACGGCGGCACACGCAAGCAGAGAGTGCAGACCCCTAAGAAAGAAGCTACAGGTTCGGGAGTCATCATCAGTAGCGACGGATATATCGTGACCAACAACCACGTGGTGGAAGGTGCTGACGAGCTGACCGTCACCCTCAACGACAACCGCGAATACTCTGCCCGCATCATCGGTACCGACAAGACTACCGACCTCGCACTCATCAAGGTGGACGGCAAGAACCTGCCTACCCTCCCTATCGCAGATAGCGACAAGGTAAGAGTCGGAGAATGGGTCATCGCAGTAGGCAACCCATTCGGTCTCAACAATACCGTGACGGCCGGTATCATCTCTGCCAAGGCACGTACACTCGGAGCCAACGGCGTAGAGAGCTTCATCCAGACCGATGCAGCCATCAACGCAGGTAACTCTGGTGGCGCACTCGTCAACACCCAGGGCGAACTCGTAGGTATCAACGCCATGCTCTACTCACAGACCGGTTCTTACGCAGGATATGGTTTCGCCATCCCTACATCCATCATGAACAAGGTGGTAGATGACATCAAGAAATATGGTAGCGTACAGCGCGTAATGCTCAGCATTCAGGGTTCTGACGTGCTCAACTATATCAACAACCAGAAGGAGAACGGCAAGGAAGTGAACCTCGGAACCAACGAGGGCGTTTACATCGCCAAAGTGGATGAAGACGGAAATGGTGCTGCTGCCGACCTGAAGGAAGGTGACGTAATCACCAAGGTGGATGGCAAGAAGGTGACCAAGATGGCTGAACTCCAGGAACTGCTCAACGGCAAGCGCCCTGGCGACAAGATGACCATCACCTATCTGCGCAACAAGAAGGCTATCACCAAGACCATCACGCTGAAGAATGCTCAGGGCACAACCTCTGTCATCAAGTCAGCCGACCTTGATGTGCTGGGTGGCAACTTCCGCCAGATTACCGCTTCACAGAAAGAGCAGCTCAACATCAAGTATGGTGTAGAGGTGATGAAGGTAAATAGCGGAGCCTTGAAGGAAGCCGGAATCTCTCGCGGATTCATCATCCAGAAGATAAACGACAGCAATATCACTTCTCTCGACGACCTGCAGAAAGCCGTTAAGAGCGCTTCTACCAGCAAGGACCCTGTGCTCTACATCCAGGGTATGTGGCCTACAGGCAAGAAGGCTTACTTCGCAGTTCCTCTGCAGAAAGACTAAACCAGCCTCCCCCGAAAGGAGAAAAGATAACTCAAGCTTCAGCAAGAATTTAATCAAGAAAAATTCTCCAATTAGGCGTCAGAATAAGGTTTTGAAAATATAAAAAACGACAAAATAGCAGGTATTTTTTAAAATATCTGCTATTTTTTTTGTCATTTCGAACAAAAAGTGTATTTTTGCAGAACTTTAGAAAATTAAGG
Organism: uncultured Prevotella sp.; assembly: GCA_900554835.1. Taxonomy (GTDB): domain Bacteria; phylum Bacteroidota; class Bacteroidia; order Bacteroidales; family Bacteroidaceae; genus Prevotella. The sequence goes on from USJD01000029.1 coordinate 12,157, forward strand.
CTACCATGAGACAACTAAAAATTTCAAAATCAATCACTAATCGTGAAAGTGCGTCACTCGACAAATATCTGCAGGAGATAGGACATGAAGAACTACTCTCGGTAGATGAAGAAGTAGAGTTGGCTCAGAAAATCAAGAAAGGTGATCGCCGAGCCTTAGAGAGATTAACTAGAGCAAATCTGCGCTTCGTTGTCTCCGTGGCAAAGCAATATCAGAATCAGGGACTCAGCCTCCCCGACCTCATTAATGAGGGAAATGTTGGACTCATCAAAGCAGCAGAGAAATTTGATGAAACACGTGGATTCAAATTCATCTCATACGCTGTTTGGTGGATTCGGCAAAGCATTCTGCAAGCTATCGCTGAGCAGAGTAGAATCGTGCGCCTGCCACTCAATCAGGTGGGAAGCGTCAACAAGATAAACCGTGAGCTCAACAAGTTTGAGCAGGAACATGAGCGCCGTCCAAGCGTAGATGAGATTGCCGACCGCATAGATTTGCCTGAAGAAAAAATCGAGGAAGCGATGAAGGCCAACAACCGACACGTGAGCATGGATGCTCCTTTCGTAGATGGAGAGGACAACAGCCTGCTGGACGTACTTGCCGACAACGATATGCCGATGGCTGACAAGGCACTCGTGCAGGAATCGCTACGGAAAGAAATCGACAGGGCTATCGACCTGCTCAACGATAGAGAGCAAAAGGTGGTAAGGGCCTTCTTCGGCATCGGAACACCTGAAATGACGCTCGAGGAAATAGGCGACAAATACAATCTCACCCGTGAGAGAGTGCGCCAGATCAAGGAGAAAGCCATACGCAGACTCCGACATAATACGAAGAATAAACTGCTGAAGACCTATCTGGGACAGTAGGCTATCGGGCACATGCTGATGCGCAAGTCTGTAGCTTTTCTGAAATCAGAAAGAAGGTCAGTAGGCTATCAAATAACTTAAGAATAGAAATGAAATTATCAAAAATCGGACTCACAGCTATTGCAGCTACACTCCTCATCTCGCTTACCGTACAGGCTAAAAACGAGGTGGGAAAGACATACGTCTTTGGATTTGCTTCTTCTTTCAACGACTCCACAGTCTATTTCACAGACATTCAGGAGGTAGATTCTGCATGGTTTACCAGCAAGCATCATTTCCTGGTAAGCCGAGAGAACTACTCATACCAGTTGCGCGACTATCTGACAAGCATCGGAGAGCAGCATCGCACATGCATGGTGGAATATAATACCGACCCGAAGAAGCTGGAGAAAGTGTGGAACAAGCTCTATAGCCGCTATGCGCACAACCAGAAGCAGAAAAACAACCAGAAGCAGAAAAGCGAACTGCCTCCTTTCCAGATCAAAAATCTGAATAGGGAGCAATTCCAGTTCCAGGCTGTAGCACCTATGGATGAAACTACAGAAATAGAGGAACCAGTAAAGAAAGTGAAGGCTAAGAAAGCCCAGAAAAAGCAACGCAAAAATAAATGATAGAATCACATGATTTTAATATCGCAGAGTTGAACGTGAGAATCTGTTTTGCAGAGTCTCCATTCAACAGCATGCGACTCCTGACCTCATTCGAACCCTTCAGAGTCAACACTTTGGAGGGTCATCTTTTTTTTAGCCTGCTCGTAGATGATTCCCTCAAACCCTATTCCAAGGATAAGCGCAAGAGAATCAGGGCTTTCGACACGGGAAACGGAGATACCATCGTGGATAGACTCGACAACGGAGGGTACCAGTACATCATCAAGGATATCAACGGAGCCTGCTGCTGTCTGTTGCAGACCAACAAGGACTTCAGCGACTGCCGATGCGCCCTGAACGGCAACTACAACATGCGCTGCTTCGGACTGAACAACGCCCTGATGCTCATCTTCGCCTTTGCCGGCAGCAGACTGCAGACCCTTCTCATCCACGCATCTCTGGTAAGACAGAACGGATATGGATATGCGTTCATCGCCAAAAGCGGAACCGGAAAGAGTACACAGGTAAGCATGTGGCTGAGATATCTGAAGGGATGCGACCTCATGAACGACGACAATCCTATCATAAGATTCATCGACGGAGAGCCTTACATCTACGGCAGTCCGTGGAGCGGCAAAACCCCTTGCTACCGCAACGTGAAAGCCAAGTTGGGAGCCATCACGCGCATCGACCGCGACAGTTCCAACTGGGTGGAGCGCCTTTCGCCTATCGAAGCCTTCGCCTCTCTTCTGCCCTCCTGTTCGAGCATGAAATGGGACCAGGATATTTTCAACGACATCTGCAATACGATTACCCGACTGGTGGAGACCGCCAACATCTACACCCTCCATTGCCTGCCCAACCGGGAGGCTGCCGAAGTTTGTAATCAGGCGATTGCTATCAAAGAAGGTGAAGGAAAATCTGCGTGATAAAATTTTCATCGGATTTCACGGAGGAATCGGAGGCATTCTTGCTTGTCGGATTACTCACGGATTTTCGCGGAATTTTGGCCGCTGGCCAATGGCTCGCGCCCTATATATGCTCCTGTTGTTTTTTGTCACGCAGATTTCGCAGATGACGCAGATCTTTCTTCGTGGGAGGGTTTTGTCCCACAGATTTCACAGATATACACAGATTTTCTATGGAATCTCTGGTGAATCTCTTTGTCCAATCTCAGGGGGTATCTGCAACGACCGGACAGGTCGCATCTGCGAAAATCCGTGAGTAATCCGGCAAGCAGGAATCTCCGAATAAATTCCGTGTCGTCCGATGAATAAAATCCCCGATGAGAAATCTGCGTCATCTGCGAAATCTGCGTGACAAAAACTCCGATGAAAAAATTCAGAATAAAAATCCGCATAACAAAAAAAATAATAAAAAATGCAGCAAGATAATCATTCCTTAAAGACTGTAGAAATACAGTTTGCTAATGCCCAACTTCTCCCAGAGATCGTAAAACTGCTGGAAGAAGGTCATACCGTAACCCTGCTGCTGCGCGGTTACTCCATGCGCCCGTTCCTGGAAGACAACAGAGACAAGGCCTTGCTGACTAAGGCTAAAGACATCAAAGTGGGCGATGCGGTACTGGCAGAAATCGGCTACAGGCATTACGTGCTTCATCGCATCATCAAGATTCAGGACCAGGAAGTTATACTGCGAGGAGACGGAAACTTAGGCATAGAGAAATGCAGAATAGAAGACGTGAAAGCATCCGTGATTGGATTTTACCGCAAGGGAAGAAAGAAGCTGGACAGAACCGACAGCAAAAAGTGGAAAATTTATTCGGCCCTATGGATGCGCCTCTTCCCTATCCGCAGATATCTTCTTGCCGCTTACAGAAGAATCTGGATTCCGATTCTCGGACCGATGTAAGATATACGGAATACGCAAAATATTGAGATTTCGAGGAATATTGAGAATATGAGGAATATCAGGTATTAAAATATCAGGTATATCATAGAACATGATATATATAATAATATGTTAGAATAAAAAGCGGGATTATCTTCAGTTTCCAAAAGATAATCCCGCTTTTTTATTATTTATGATTCTAAACTATAAGCTTAAAAACTTGAACTTCAATCAAAGCACAAACGCTCGGTTTACAAGCAAAAACTAAATCAAAGCACAAACGCTTGATTTACAATCAAAAACTAAACCAAAGCAGAAGCGCTTGATTTATGCTTCAATAATTCCAGCCTGCAACCATAATTCGGTAAGAGCCTTCACGTCTTTCATCGCCGTAGCCTCATCCACCTCATACTCCTGAGTCAGCAGACCTACCAAGTCTTCATGAGTAAACTCCTTGCCCTGGATATTCTGCCACAAATAAGCAGAACTCTCATTCATACTTATGATATTGCTGAAATCAATATTCTCCTCTCCCTCAGCCACGATGATGTTCTCACCACAAACCACACGGAGATTGAAACCTGGTTTTGCTTTCATCTTTTCCTTATTTTAAAATTTTATTCTTTTATTCTATTTTCCTCGAAAAGGAACCCATTTCTAATCGAAGAATGTTTCCCTCGGAGAAAACGATTTCCCGAGGAAAATTCCCTTTTATTTCATATGACTCTTAAACCAATCTGCAATCTGTCTCAACAGATGATTGCGCGTATTGCCACCATAAATACCATGGTTTCTGTTGGTATAAAACAGCTCCTTGAAATCCTTGTCTGCCTGAACCAGCGCCTCTGAATATTCGAAGGTATTCTGAGGATGCACATTATCATCAGCCACACCATGGCAAATCAGCAGGGCACCATGCAAACGGTCTGCACGCTCGATAGGATTCACCTTGTAACCATCCTCATTCTCCTGAGGAGTACGCATGTAGCGCTCGGTATAAACCGTATCATAAAAACGATAGCAGGTAGGAGGAGCCACAGCCACACCAGCCTTGAACACAGGGCGACCCTCGCTCATACTCATTAACGTATTGAAGCCACCATAACTCCAGCCCCAGATGCCGATATTATCCTTATCTACGTATGGCAGACTACTCATATAGAGAGCCGTCTCCACCTGGTCCTTAGACTCCAGATCGCCCAGTCTGAGATAAGTAGATTTCTCAAATTCTGCACCACGGCCACCCGTTCCGCGACCATCAACACAAACCACGATGAAACCCTCCTGAGCCAGATAATAGTCGAAAGCACCACCCTGACCCATACTGCCCGTATTCCAGGCATTCAAAACCTGCTGGTTGCCCGGACCGGAATACTGGAACAGGATGACAGGATACTTCTTGTTGGCATCAAAGTCAACAGGCTTCACCATCCAACCGTCGAGTTTCACGCCCTCGGAAGTAGTAAATGAGAATGTCTCACGCTTGCCCCAGTTGTATTTCTGAGTCTTCTCCAAAAGTTCCTTGTTGTCCTCCAGCATCTTGATAACCTTACCCTTGTTGCTGCGCACGGTAAACACCTGCGGATGGCTGTAAGAGCTCCAGGTATTGACGAAATATCTGAAATCGCCTGAGAAATTGGCAGCATTAGAACCCTCCGCATCTGTGAGTCGCTCCACCTTACCATTCTTGTGAGCCACATATACCTGTCGGTCGTGCGGATTGATCATCGCAGCCTGGAAGTACACATCCCCGGTCTTCTCGTCCATTCCGTAAATCTCGGTCACATCATAATTTCCCTTCTCTACCTGGCGAATCAGCTTGCCGTTCATATCGTAGAGATAAAGATGCATATAGCCGTCGCGGTCGCTTGGCATGAGGATATATTTCTTGCCCACGATGCTGTTCTCCATCACCTCCTCTTTCACAAACTTAGGCACGCTCTCCTTGATGAGCATCTTGCTGGCACCTGTGAAAGGATTGACCGAATAGAGTCGCATATCGTCCTGATGGCGGTTCATCGTATAGACAATCAGACTGTTGCGGTCTGGTGAAGTCTTGATGCGAGGATAATAGCCGTCAGCATCCACAGGCACGTCGAGGCGGATGGTCTTGCCAGCCTTCAGATCATAACTCCAGAGGCTCACCTTGGAATTGTCCTGACCCGCCTTCGGATACTTGTAGGAATACTCGCCCGGATAATCATGGAACTCTGGATGTGCAGGCTTGGCACCCTCGAAAAGCTGGAGAGAGTAAGTCTTCACCTGCGACTCATCGAAGCGGATCCAGCCGATGGAAGTACCATCAGCATTCCATGCAAACGCCCTATTGAAAGCAAATTCCTCCTCGTAAACCCAGTCAGGAATTCCGTTGATGATTTCATTAAACTTGCCGTCAGAAGTAATCTGCGTTTCCTTTTCGCCATCAAAGACAAAGAGGTTATTGTCCTTGACGAAAGCGATGTGCTTGGAATCAGGCGACCAGGTAGCCACCTGCTGGTTTTCTCCCTCAGAAAGCTTGCGGAGTTTTTTGCTGGCGATATTGTAGATGAAATACTCGGCCTTGAAAGATCGGCGGTAAACAGCCTTGCTCTTGGTGATTACCAGGAGTTGCTTGCCGTCAGGGCTCATCACATATCCATCAATAGACTCGAAAGGAGCCTGAGCCTCATGAATATCAAAGAGGATAGCCACCTGCTTGCCCGACTTGAAGGAATAGCTGACAATCTGCTTGCCGTCATTACTGATAGAAGCATACAAATCAGTACCTTCGATAGGATTGATTCCCGTCACATAACTGGCAGAGAATTCGCCCGAAGTAATGCTCTTCAGATCCAGTTTCTCTGCAGCTTCCATTGCCGTTACCATCATGATAGTTGCAATAAAAATAGAAAATTTCTTCATAGTTTTCTTTATATAAAAAGCTTCAATATTATCTGTTTATGTTTGAATATCTCCCCCTCATTTCTCATTTCTAATTTGTCATTTCTCATTTTATCGTCTTTCTCATTTGTCATTAAAAAATGAAGGACGAATTTATCCCTATTCTTCTAAGGATAAATCCATCCCAACTCAGAATGTTCCTGCTAATCTTTATGCAAAGCCTTGATAGCAGAATAGTCTTCATCCTCCAGTAATTGCTTGACCGTAATTCTCGGATAACGCTTCACGAAATCGTTGATTGTCCTTACGTATCGGGTATTGAAGACATCCCTATTCATCGCTTTATTTACCGTCCACATAATTTTTCCCATGTGCAGGTCGCGGTCCAACTGTGGTCTGTTGTCAAAACCATCCATCGGATAAATACTCAGCAGATAGAAGGTCAGACAGTCTGGCACGATGTAGTTTCGGGTCATGGTGCTGCGTTGCTGGGTATTATAAAATTTCTTGTAGAGCGGATATTCAGACCCCATGTACTTATCGAGAGAAATGCCGACCGAAGACTCGCCTATCACGATACTCTGGTCTAAGGCTCCTATCTGCGCATAGAAAACTGGTTGCTTGATTTCCGGCAGCCAATCCTGCAATCGGCTAAACGATTCCTTCAAGTCCTTATTGATATCGTCCATATTGGCATATTCAGCCTCAGCATCTGCGATGAGAGCCTGGAGCGTAGAGTCCTGAAAGAACATCAGGAAGCGGTTGCTGATGTTGGCATCGGTAATCGTACCCAGCTGGAGCATTTTCTCTATCAAGGTACGGGTTTCTATAGGATAATCGGTATTCATCTGCTGCAGGGCAGAAAAATCTCCGGTAGTAAGATAGCGGCTTTCCAAACGATCATAACGCTGTACGCAAAGAGGTTCAGCAACAAACTCCTCATTCGGCTTGAATTTAAACTCACAAGCCGAAGAAAGCAAGACAAGTGCCGCAATTATGATAATATGATATAAATTCTTCACGTAATTATAATTTTGTATTAATACGAGTGCAAAAATACTAAAAAATATTTTAAATTCCAAGTTTTTAAGCTAAAAAAGCACAAATTATGTGCAAAAAAGATGAATCTATTCTATAAATATTCACATTTGCAGAGATTTGAGCAACAAAATAACAAATGAGAAATGAGAAAGACGATAAAATGAGAAATGACAAATGAGAAATGAGAAAGACATAAAAATGAGAAATGACAAATGACAAATGAGAAATGAGAAAGACAAAGACGATGAAAGGAGAAGAGAGAAGGGAGAAAGGAGAAAGGAGATGAAGGGAGAAGGGAGGAAGGAGGAAGACTTTCCGCTGGAATGACCATAGCAGAAAGTCTCTCTCCTATTCTTGCTAAAATACTTTGACCAGTAATGGCTGAGTCTGAAGTTTCTTCCAATCCGCCAACCACTTATACCACTCCTTTTCTCCTGCGAAACCATAAGTTTCATTGGCGCTCGTATAAGCCAATTTGTAGGTCAGCTTCTTTCCTACAGGGCGAACCAGCATCGTATAGACATCCTTGTTGGCCTCCTCCTGACTTACGAAATGAGATTGAGGTACATAAATACCTAAGCCAACTGTCTCCAACTTATGCTTGCCATCATCCTTGCCAGTAGGCCAGTCGCTACCATAACAGCCTCTCAATCCCTTGCCGTCAGACATTTCTGTAGAACCCTTCACGTTGATAAGTCCTGTAGAGAACACGTAATCATCCGCATTCTTATTGAAGAATACCTCCACATCAAAATCCCTATGGCCCGCATAAATCGTATAGCGGATAGTGGCATTTACTGGCTTTAATCCTGGAGCCGGAACCCAACCGTTGTCCACTACTTCTACCACGGCACGCAAAGGACCTTCGGAAATGACACGCTGCTCCTGATATTTCACATCTGTAAGCAACAGGGATTTCGTGCCGTCCCAACCGCGCAGGGCACCCAAACCATAGGTATTGCCTACCCAGAGACAGTCGTCACCAGAACCAGCTGCCAACTGTTCTTCGGAAGGATAAAACTGAGTATCCTCTACCACCAGTCCCTTATTGATTTTGCCATAAAGGTCGATGGTCTGCCGGTTGTCGAAATAAACACGCATCGCCACCAGATCGCTCTCGAAACAAACGCCATGAGAATGTACAAAATGATAGACATCCTTGGTCTTCTTGTCGAAGGCAATACTGCGCAGGTAAATATCCTGCTTGTTCTTGGCCAACTTTTTGTTCTTGCTTGGCACAACCAGTTCTGCAAAGGTACGGGCAGGATAGGTAGACTGCTCGCCCTCGGAGAACAACTGAACCTGATAAGTCTTCGACTCCCTCTTGCCAAGATCGGCCAGAAAACAAAGTTCATCATTCACACAGTCACGATTCAGATCATCCAACTGGGATGGAATTTCCTTGCCATCTACCGTAACAACGGCCTTGGAAACTTCGCCATACTTGCTCAAATCCAAGACAACCGGTTCGTCGTTTCTCTCTACTTTGGAAGGATTAGTCACCTGCACCTTCACCATCGTTTGCGCTTCCATTCCCAATGCCAGGAAGAAAGCAAAAAATGATAAATAAATACGTTTCATTATATAGTCAGTTTCTAAGTTACTTCTATTTTTTTAAGCCCACTCGTTTCAAAGGAAGCCATCTGGCTTTATTGAAAGCTTCCATCAGATTTCATTCAAGAAGAATCACCAGATTTCATTCAAGAGGGACCATCAGATTTCATTCAAGAAGGATCATCGGGCTTCATTCAAGTCGTTTTCAAATCCTTGAAATTCTTCACTCCTTTGGCGTAATATTGCCACAATATGGAAGTCTTGAAAATCTGCGGAATCTCCTCCTCTACCCTTTGTGCCTGAATGCGCTTTCTCTCCTCATCAAAAGAGGAACGCCATTCTTTGAATGCCTTGCGAGCTTTGAACACAGCCTTGAAATCACCCCAATTTCGCTGGAGCAGCAACATCTCAAAAGCAGCCAGATAATCGAGGAACCATCTCACTCTCATTACATGCGATAACTCCTTGTCCGACAGATTCTTATAAAGCATCGTTAGATTATTTCTGAAATTCAAGAAAGTCTTCATCGGATTGCTCTTAGGCAAAGTTCCTCCACCCACATGATATACTTCACTCTCAGGAATGCAATAGATTTTCCGACCCATCAGGCGCAAACGCCAACAAAGGTCTATCTCTTCATTATGAGCGAAAAAGCGGCCGTCAAGTCCACCTGCCTTCCAATAATCCGCAGAACGGATCATCATGCACGCACCCGTAGCCCACAATATCTCCTGCTGATAATCATACTGGCCATTATCACGTTCTACCATACCGAAAATCCTGCCACGACAGAACGGATAACCATATTTATCCAGAAAACCTCCACAGGCGCCGGCATACTCAAAACTGTCCTTGTCGTATTCTGCCAGCAATTTCGGCTGACAGGCAGCCACCTGAGGATGGGAATCCATAAACTCTATAAGCGGAGTAAGCCAATGATGACTCACCTCTACATCGCTATTCAAAAGCACATAGTAGTCGGCCTCTATCTGGCGCAACGCCCGATTATACCCTTCGGCAAAGCCAAAATTCTGCTCCAGTACGATAGTCTTGACCTGAGGAAATTGAGTTTCCAGAAGGTGCATGGAACCATCTGACGAACTGTTGTCCGCCACCCAGATTTCAGCATCCTGTCGGGAATACTCTATCACATTCGGAAGAAACTTGGCCAGCATCTTCTGACCATTCCAATTTAGTATTACAATTGCTACTTTTGCCATCTTGTATTGCTACTTTTGCATATTGACTGCAAAAATACAAAGAATAATTCAATTATGCCCCGATTTGAGGCATAATTAAGAATTTATAATGATAAAAAAATGCTTCAACGGCTCTTAAGCCTATTGTTCAGCAAATTAGTAAACTCATAATTCTTCAATCCCCATTTCGGAGCCACGAGCAATTCCTTAGGCGATTGACTTACAAATCTTTCGAGCACCAGATCTGGGCGCAGCAAACGAATAAACCTGACGATGACATCAATATACTCCTCTACCGAATAGACATGAAAAGGATGCTCAGCATATTCCTGCGCCAAACGGGTTCCCTTGATGATCTGCATCTGATGAATCTTCAGAATATCAAGAGGAAGCGAAGAAATAATAGGAGCCTGACGGAGACTCTCCTCCGCATCTTCTCCTGGCAGCCCGATGATAATATGACCGCCAGTCAGGATGCCGCGAGCATGCGTACGCTCTACCGCCTCACGGCTGCAGGCAAAATCATGTCCGCGATTGATGCGACGCAAAGTATCATCATTAGCACTTTCTATTCCATACTCCACCAATAAGAACGTGCGCTTGTTGAGTTCCTCCAGATAATCCAGCAATTCATCGCTCATACAGTCTGGACGAGTACCAATCACGATGCCCACCACATCTTCCATGCGAAGGGCTTCCTCATACATCTCCCGGAGCTGTTCTACCTTAGCATAGGTATTGGTATAAGCCTGGAAATAAGCAAGATACTTCATGTCCGGATACTTACGGGCAAAGAATGCCTTCCCCTCTTCCAACTGTTCAGAGATAGACTTCTTGCGGTCGCAATAGCTGGGATTGAACGTGCGGTTGTCACAATAAGTACATCCCCCGCTGGAAATTTTCCCATCCCGGTTGGGACAGGAAAATCCTGCATCTATAGAAATCTTCTGAACCCGGAAATCAGGAAACTGTTTCCGGATCCAAGTACCAAAATCATTATAATACATCATAATACATCACCATAGAATAAACACATCGCCCGAACCTTACGAGAGACTATATTCGAACGATATGATTCGAGCGTTATCATCATCACGAACTCTTAGAGCAATTCTGCCTTCAAAGCCGTTTTGTCGTGATTGAAATCGCCCAGGCGAACACGGAGCAACTGATTATCATACTCTTCCTTGGCAAGCGCTGGAGAAAGTTCTACCCTCACATAGTTCTTGGTAAAACCATGCATGGCCTTACCGCGAGGAGCCCTCTCAAACAGTACCTCTGCTTCCGTACCAATATACTGGGCATAAAACTCTTGCGTCTTCTGGTCGCTCAACTCCAGAAGTCGCTTGGAGCGCAATTTCTTCTCTTTGTCACTCACCACATAAGGAATCTTGAGCGCAGCCGTACCCGGGCGTTCTGAATAAGGGAAAACATGAAGTTGGGTAACAGGCAAGGACTTCAGGAACTCATAACATTCCTCAAAGCACTCAGGAGTCTCACCACGGCAGCCTACCATCACGTCAACCCCGATGAAAGCATCCGGCATCTTCTCCTTGATCAGTTGAACCTTATGAGCAAAGAGAGCCTTATCATAACGACGATGCATCAACTTGAGCACCTCGTCGCTACCGCTTTGCAGAGGTATGTGGAAATGAGGCATGAAAGCCCGGCTCTGGGCACAATATTCGATGAGATCATCATCACAGAGGTCTGGCTCCAGACTGGAGATTCTGTATCGCTTGATGCCCTCTACTCCGTCAAGAGCCTTCACCAAATCCAAAAAGCGCTCATGAGTTGTCTGACCGAAATCTCCGATATTCACGCCAGTAATAACGATTTCCTTACCTCCCTCACAGGCAGCCTGCTCAGACTGTTCTACAAGAGAAGCAATACTTGGATTGCGTGAATTGCCACGGGCAAAAGGTATCGTGCAATAGGTACAATAATAATTGCAACCATCCTGTACCTTCAGGAAATAACGGGTGCGGTTGCCACGGGAACAAGACGGTTGGAAGGTCTTAATTTCCTTGGTCTTCACACTATGATGCTGATGAAGCGCTTCGGAATACTTCTGCGCCCAAGCATCACTCAGATATTGTATCAGATGAGCTTTCTCATTAGCACCAAGCACCAGGTCAACACCTTCTATCTTGCTCACATTCTCTGATTCCAACTGGGCATAGCAACCCGTTACAATCACAAAGGCTCCAGGATTCTGGCGTACCATGCGATGAATGGCCTGACGACATTTGTGATCAGCCACTTCTGTTACAGAACATGTATTTATCAAACAAATATCTGCTTGTTCACCCTTTTGAGCTGTAACAACGCCCATATCTTCCAGCATCTTTCCGAAAGTGGAAGTCTCTGAGAAATTGAGCTTACAACCCAAAGTATAATAAGCAGCTTTCTTGCCTTGAAAGGCACTTGTATCTATCATAATTATCCTATTTACATTATTAAATTTCAATCGGCCAAAACGAAAAGGTTCTCCTTTCTGCTTCAGGAGGAAGGTCCCAAAACCTCCTTCTTCTGGAGAATGCCTACCAACCCACCAGCAAGAGAAAGTCCCCATCCCTTCATATTCAGGAGAAAGTCTCCAAGCCTCCGCCTTCAGGAAAAAGAAGCACAAACCTTGATCTTCAAAAAGAAAGGCCCCAAGCCTCCACATCAGGAGAAAGAAGCACAAACCTTGATCTTCAAGAAGAAAGGCTCCAAGCCTCCACATCAGGAGAAAGAAGCACAAACCTCCATCTTCAGGAGAAAGTCTCCAACTCTCCGCCTTCAGAAGAAAGGAACCAAGCCTTGATTTTTAGCCTTATGAGCAAAAGTTCGGCAAAGATAAACAATTATTCTGAAATTAGCAAATTCCAAGGCGCTTTTTCTACAATCCTTCCAGGCAAACAGGGGCTCACCCGATAAACCAGGGGGATTAAGCATATAGCTTTGTAAGTCTGAAAAGAAAGAATTTTATATCCGTTACTCCTCTTAAAGCAGCTCTAAACGCCTTAATTTTAGCATTAAAAGACTCTGCAAATGCATTAGTTGCTCTATTGACAAAGAAGTTCAAGACTTCATCATAGTGTTCGTAAAGCGTGGCGGCAATAACATTGAAACTCTTAAAGCCAGAGTCATCCACCTTGTTGTACCAGCGTGCAAGCGAGAGTCTTGCTGCATCTTTGATGGTATTCTTGGAAAATATCATTCTTAGCGAATGTGTGAGTGAATAAGCCTCTTTTAGATCTGGATACGTTTCAAAGAGCACCTCTGCTCTTTGTCTCTGACTTTCAGTCCATTTGTCGGCTGATTTGAAAAGTAGATATCTGCTGCGAGCAAGCAACTGCTTGTGTGTATCCCCGTTTGCAAGCACAATTGGAGTGTATGCTTCGCCCTGGCATTTGGCTTCTTCCCTGGCATCCGTGTCTGCTTGAATGGCATCCCATCTATGCGCGATACGCATCTCCTGCAAGGCATCACATGCAAGTTTCTGTATATGGAAGCGGTCTATGG